>CAZFOF010000135.1:0-6306 GCA_964520265.1 uncultured Halobacteriales archaeon
AGAACCTCTTCTGGGCGCTTGGCTACAACACGGCGATGATTCCGCTGGCCTCGCTTGGCCTCCTCCAGCCAGTGCTTGCAGCCGTGGCGATGGCCGCTTCGAGTGTCTCTGTTCTGACGAACAGCCTCGCGTTCCGGCGGTACACGCCCGACCACGACTACCGGCTGTTCGGTCGGTAGCGTCGGGGTTTCTTTCCTGTCGTTGCACTCGCTATCACCGCAGGGACATCGGTACTGGGACAGGCACCTAGCCAGCGGTCGCTGTTGGCGTCGACATCGGCGTCGGTGTCGCGAGTGCTGCCGGCACCGTTACCGTGACCGCTGCTGTCCTGTCGTCGGGCGTCGTGAGGACGATATCGACGCTGTCGCCGGGTCGAAGTGCTGACCCGAATTCTGGAATCCCATCGACGTTGTCCCGCCCGATATCGAATGTAAGTGTTGCCTGGTCACCGCCGCGGACGAGCACCGTCTCTGGCCCGTCGTCGATATGACTGACACTGACACCGAAGCTCCCGTTTCGGGGCTGGCGGTCGCTGCCGCTCGCTCGTAGCGTGTAGACGCCGCCGTTGGCCCACGTCACCGTCAGGTTTCTCGCGTCGACCGGTGCGGTGCTACCGACTTTCGTGAGTGTGACTGTGATGACGCCGACGGTCTGGTTTGCACTGCGGTTCAGCTCACTGGTCGTGTTGAGAATCTGTATGCCAGCGGGTTCGGGCGTGGCTGTCGGTGTCGGCGTTGGCGTCGGTGGGTCGTCAGGCGGGCGCACCTCGATACCGGCGAACCCGAGCACGGACGGGAGCACAGCAACGAGGACGATGACGACAACGACGAACACGAGGAGCCGGTCGAGTCCCGACTGTCCGCGAGTGGTATTGTGCATTGGTCTATCGACTCCGGTCGGTCGCTATTGCCCGACTGTTATCTTCCGTCTGTATAAGTGTAGGGAGATTTCTCTCTCTGCAGTGGTTGCTGCCGGTATCTCCCGTGTGCTCCGGAGCACGCACCGAGAAAACTACTATTAAAATGTATCGATAGTTTAACTGGGCTATTCTCGCCCCTCTCGAAAAACGCAATACAGCAACGCTTCTGATTCACGCGGAGCGTCGCTGAGTGGCCCTGATTCACGCTGAGCGCTGGGGGTTTATACGAACCTCCCGCTCCGATACTGAACTGCGATGTCCGAAACCGAAGCTCCCCACGACGGATCGAATCGACTCGAAGACAGGTGCGCCGGCTTCGAGACCGAGGACGGCTTCGTGGTCTACGATACCGAGAACGAAGCGGCCTGGATTGAGTCAGACACCACGCACACCCTCAAGCAATAATCGACACACGATACCAATGACGAACGAATCTCGCACTCACGACAGCATCGACACGGAACAGACGAACGGTCGCGACGCAGCCGAGTCACAGGCTCCCGACAGCCTCAGCCGGCGGACGTTCCTGCAGGGGGCGGCCGCCTCCGCCACGAGTCTTGCCGGTCTCGGGGTTCTCGGGGGCTCGGCCGACGCAGCCAGCAGAAAACGCCTCGTTGTGGTCAGCCAGGGCTCCGGACGCCAGACCTACGAAATCGAGATGGCACAGGGCGCTCACATCAGCAAGGGTCGCAACGCCAACCCAAACGACACCATTACGACCCAGGGCGGTACCCAACGCGTCGAAGGGCAAATCTGGAACAGCAACAAGGATACCTACACGTACACGGGCGAGATTAATTACGTCGAAGGCGACGGGCAACTGAGCTTCCGGTTCCCCGGCGGTGCCTTCTCATCCGGCGAGGACATCCGCGTGCAAGGTCGCGGATCCGGTCGGCACACCTACAGCATCGGAACTGACAGTGGCGACATTGACCTCAACAGCGACACGGAGTACGTCGACTCCGACGATGGCGGCTGGTTCAGCGAGTACAGCTTCAACTCCGATTCGGTCAGTGGTGCCGTCCGCAACCGCAACCACGACAGCTATCACCTCACCAGTGGACAGGTCAACGAGGTTACCAGTAACGGCCAGATCCGCTTCAGTCCCACCTCACAGTTCGACAAGGGTGAGGCGGTGGTGTACTTCTTCTATATGGGTGACAGCCGGTTCCGGACGACGTTCCAGGAGATGACCAATATCAACAAAGCGCTGAAAGGCTACGATAAAAAGCTCCTGCTCAAACACCAGCACGGTGTCCAGGGGATTCACTCGGCGCCCGCCCAGGCAAATGCCGACAAGATGGTCAAGCCCACTCGCCGGAACCTCATCCACTGCCTCAAGAACCTGACCCAGGCCGGCTACACTATCGACCTGTACATCCAGTCCCACGGAACTGACGACAGGGGCACCGCTGGTGGCGGCGCGTTCAAGACGAGCAAGGGATCCCACGGAACCGCGGACTGGTTTACCGATCAGGACATCAGAGCACTGAAATCGACGGTCGGCTCTCCGGTTCCGCTGCGAATGGTCTACCAGATGAACTGCTGGGGGAGTAACCTCAACAGCGCCTGGACGGATGCCGGTGCCAAGGCAGTGCTCGGCTCACGCTATGTCAACTTCTACCCCCACGAGATTATGCAGTTTGCCGACGCCTGGCGGAACGGCCACAAGTTCCACGACGCGCTGGGCCAGTCTCGGAACAGTCGGGGGGTTGTAAACCAGGGACTGGCAGCCCACGCCGACGCCACCGAGGACGAGTGGAGTTCCCACGGTGGTTGCTCGTTCTGGTCGAGTATACTCGGCAACAGTCGGTGTGCGAAGGAGTACTTCGTCAACTACTGGGGACACGACCCGAGTTCCTGGAAGAACTTTCCGACTCGGCTCAACGGGAAGGCCAACATCGAACACGCCTCGGAGAAACTCATCGCTGGCGACGGCTCGCTGACGAATCAGTCGTATTACTAACCCAACCGCTCTCCGAGCGAGACGATCTCTCGCCCGTCCCGTCACACGTCACCCACCGACCCGTATGGCTTCAGCGACACCCCACAACTCACCCGGAAAGATACAATACGTATGCCAGCCAATACCAGGAACAGAAATCGAGATGAGCGCTCGCGTCCAGTGGAGACGCGCCAGCCTCGTCATTACTGCCGTGTTCGTCTGTAGTCTCATCGGGTCTGCTGGGATAGCCCTGGCGGCGCCCACAACTTCGACCCCGGAATCGCCGCCCGGAGGACTCTCGGTAACTCCGCCCCAATCTTCGGACACTCCCCCGGTGGCTGCCGACTCAGAGTCGTGGATGTCAGCCGTCGCTCCGGTCTCGGGACACGATGCCATCGAGGTTCGAATCGATGTCGCCCCGAATGGAACCGCCGCCTGGTACATCGAGTATCGGTACGACCTGCCCAGCGAGGCAGCCGTCGACGGGTTCAGACAGGCTAGCCAGAGGATTTCCAACCCGCCGGGCCAGTTCATCGAACGGATCGAGACCAACGTCGTTGCCGACGCCGAGAACGCAACCGGCCGGGAGATGCGCCTCCAGCAGGGACGAGTCGAGACAGACCTCGATGTCACTGCCGGTGAAGGGAGTGTCGTCTACCGGTTCACCTGGACTAACTTCGTCGCACAGCCCACGGACGACCGACTCGTGGTGGGCGACGCAATCGGTCGGTACGACCTGGGGGCGAACGAGTCGCTGATGATCGAGTGGCCCGACCAACTCGGACAGGCCTCGGTCTCGCCATCACCGGATTTCAGCCAGGCCAACGCCGTCCGCTGGACTGGCCCCCTGGAATTCCGTACCGAAGATCCGACCGTCCGTCTCCGGGTCTCTGGTGGCGGGGCAGGGGGTCTTCCAGTAAACCCAGTGTTCCTCCTTCTTGGACTCTTGGTTACCGTCGGCGTGGGCTGGTACGGCCGTTCGCGCTGGCTCTCCGGTGATTCCGGGTCGGAGGGGGCGACCGATGGGGTGGGGGCATCCGAAGCCGGGGCTGGCGAGGCCGCGGGCGGGGATGTTGGTACCGACACCGGTTCCCAACCCCCCGCGGAGCTACTGAGCGACGAGGAGCGCGTCCTCCGCTTGCTGGAAGAGCGCGGCGGACGAATGAAACAACAGAACCTGATCGGGGCCATGGACTGGTCTCGAACCAAAACAAGCGACGTCGTCAACGAGATGCACAATGCCGAGCAGATAGAGGTCTTCCGGCTCGGCCGCGAGAACGTCCTCGCACTGCCCGGAGAAATCGAGATATGAGGGAATTCCCATGATTCAGCCATCTGGTTTGTCGCCGTCGTTGCATCCGGTGTCTGCGCGCCAGCAGGAACTACCGGTATCCCGTCCGAACGGACGCCAACTATTGGGGAGGGAACCATGACTCGACGGGCCTTCTCTCTCGGCGCACTCCTGCTCGTGTTGATTCTCTCGCCGCTGGCAGCCGCCACCGCACCAGCAGCGACGGGCAGCAACGCGACCGACGCCAATCCGGGGTCGGCTGCCTCCAGTACGATTGCCGTACAGGGCGCGGCGATTGAGCAGACAGTTCAAACGGAGGCCTTCACAGCACGAGTAGCGGCCGCCGAGACGCCCGCCGGACGTGCAGAAGCCGTCGCCGACGCACTTGCTCGGCTCGAAACGCGGGTCGAGACGCTCGAAGGCCGTCTCCGGACGCTCGAGGCTGCCAGAGCAAACGAATCGCTCGGGACGGCTACGTACGAAGCGAGAACAGCCCGAATCGCTGCAAGTGCACGTATTCAGCAGGCAGTCCTCCAGCGGGCCCAGGAAGCCGCCGCCGAACTCGATGCGGAAACGGTACGTGAGGCCAACGTGACTACTGACCGATTCGAGACCGTTCGTTCGCGAATCGACCGTCTCGTGGCAGTCGATACTACCACTGCCACCGGGCAGTTGGGTTCGTCGTTCTACCGTGGTATCAGGACTGTCGCCACGAAGTACAATGAGAATGTCGCGGCAGAGAATCTCGGCGTGTTGGGCACGTATCTGGACGGCGAACGGGTCAACCTCCACATTCTCAGACGCGACGGTGAAACGGCCGTCGTCTCGTTTCGCACGACTGAGACGACCCGGGTTCGCGACCTCCAGGCGGGGCCCCACCCGGACGCAACAGTTCGGATCAGAGTCGATGAGTCGACCGCTCGGCGCCTGCTCGATAGCGACCGACCGGCACAAGCTGCCAACCAGGCGTTTCTCAACGATGAAATCACCATCACCGGACTCGGTATCTACAATACGATCAAGTGGGGCATCACCAGTGCCGTCGTATTCCTGGTTCGACTCATCGTCGGTCTGGTCGGGTTCCTCCTCGGCTTACTACCATGACGAAACCAACACACCGCCAGCGGCTCCGTGCACGCATCGACAGGCTACCGGCCAGCTGGAAAATCATCGCCGTCGGATTTCTCGCTCAGTGTGTACTCGCGGTGAGCCTCCTGGGTCTCGCCTTCACAGATGACGACATCATTGGGATGACCGTGGCAGCCTTCCTTCTCAGTGTCACCATCGTTGCCGGGCTGATGGCAGTCCCCTCGTTCATCTTTCTGTGGCGGGGGCGCTATCACAAGGTGGCGGCGGTTCTGGCAGGAGTCGTGGGTACGGGTACGCTGGCGGTTACTGAGGCCCATGCGACTAGCCTCCTGTTCCCGCTTGCACTGTTGATTGCTGCCGTGCGGGCCTGGGTTCGGGCCAGCCTGGGGCCGACCGAACTGCTTGATATCGACCCTGAACGCTTCGAGCGCGTCGAGCCACCGGGTGAACAAAGTGAGGAGTAGCAACGGTTTTGCTGAGCAGACCCGGGGTCTGCGAAGGTCGGGATGTCCGCGAGCGGATAACTGCGCAGTAGGTGGGCGTAGTCAGCATCCCTGACCACTATGCTCTGAGACTCTGTTGCAATTCTGCCGGTTGGCGGAGCTGGTGTTCAGATCCAGCCCGCGAATCTGAGTAAGACTTATACAACAGTAATACATATATTACAGTATGGGAAGTGTCAGTTTCCGTGTTCCTGACGAAGTGAAAGCACGGATGGAGGATCACGACGAGGTAAACTGGAGTGCGGTACTCCGTGACCACATCGAGGAGGAACTACAGAGTCTGGAATCACGGAATATCGCCCACGCAGTTGCGACCAGCGAGCGGTTGAGCAGTGCTATCGACACCGACGAGGTAGCGACGACGAACACGGCAGAAACGATTCGTGAGTTTCGCGATACCCGTTACAGCGAGGAGCGACCCTGATGGCTGACGTCGTCATCGACACCAGCACCGTCGTCAAGTGGTACATTCCCGAACAGCATCACGAACAGGCCCGAGCACTTCGTGACGATTTTCTCAACGGCAAACACGACCTGTGTGCACCGGCGCTCATGCCTT
>CAZFOF010000136.1:0-6302 GCA_964520265.1 uncultured Halobacteriales archaeon
GAAGAGATGACCGGCGGCAACCAGTTCCCACAGCCCCAGCAAAACGACGACCGTCGCTACCAGTTCTGAGTGCGAAGTGAGCGGGGGTCTCACGCCGATGCCTGGGCCGCGTCCGTGAGCAACTCCGCCCCGAGATGAATCTCCCGTTCGGTCACGTCCAGCGGCGGGAGCAGACGCATCGTCTTCGTCCCACAGCCCATCGTCAACAGTCCTCGCGACAGCGCCGCTTCGAGAACCGCCTCGCGCCGTTCCTTCGATTCCCACTCGACGGCGAGCATCAGTCCCTTTCCGCGAACGTCGACGGCTCCCGGCATCTCCGCCGCGCGAAGCAGTGCTCTGGCCTGCTCGCCGCGCTCTGTCGCGTTGTCGAGCAGGTCGTGCTCGCTGATAGCGTCGATAGTCAGTGCACCCTGTGCCGCACTCAGGATGTCGCCAGCCCCCCACGTCGAGGAGAGACGACTCCGTTCGTCCGGGAACACGTCTTCGTTTGCGATAGTCGCGCCGACTCGCAGTGCCTTCGCGCTGGCAATCACGTCCGGTTCGATAGCATAGTGGTCGGAGGACCACATCTCGCCGGTGCGACCGATGCCGGACTGTACCTCGTCGACGACGACCGGAATATCGTGGTCGCTGGCGATAGCCGCGATTTCCTCCATGTAGGCGTCACTGGGGAAGCGATAGCCACCTTCGCCCTGGATGGGTTCGAGGATGAGATACGCCGTCTCCTCGTCGTTGACGGCACCCGATGTCTCTTCGACCATCTGGCGGAGCCAGGAGGTGTCGTCGAAGAAAAAGCCACACTCGCAGGTCTCGGCCGTACACGAGCGGTCGGTACAGAAGGGGGTGTCGTGGACGCTGGCGATTTCGGGGAACTCCCGGCGATAAATTTCCTTCGAGCGATTTAGCGAGAGTGCTCCGAGCGTCCGCCCGTGGAAGGCACCTTCGCAGGTGATGGCGTACTTGCCGCCGGTGTGGTCGTAGGCAATTTTGATTGCGTTCTCGACGGCTTCGGCACCGGTGTTCGAGAGAAAGACCGTATCCATGTCGTAGTGGCTGGAGATGTCCGTCAACCGCTCCATCAGGTCGGCCGGCCCAGGGATGTCCGGAGTCTCCCCTGCCCCGGCGCGTGCGTAGAAGTCCTGTCCGGCGATTTTCACCGGGTCGACCAGGTCGAACTCGCGGAGCGGTTCCAGAATCTTGGGGTTGTTGTAGCCAAGCGGCATTGCTCCAACGTGGCCCGTGAAATCCATGAGGACGTTGCCGTCGACGTCCGTACAGAACGGGCCGATAGCCGGCGCAGTGTGATCCCAGACGAACTCGTAGACGTACGTACTCGGAGCCGCGAACTCGTGATGGTACTGTACCCACCGTTTCGCAGCGTCGCCCGGAAACCCAGAGGCCTGTGGCTCGACGCGCTCGCGATTCATGTCACAATCTTCGCACAGCGAACGAATAAGTGATGTGCCACCATACGGCACGAATCTCACGGAACGACAGCAAACAGAAGGACGCCACCCGTCCCGAGGACGAGAATCGTCCCGCTCCAGGCCGCGACCCGGTAGGCGAACTGGTGGTTGGGACTGGTGGCAGTCAGCGCAGCCTTGACGAGGATGCTCGCCCCCGTCGCAGCCAGGATGGCAACGGTGGCCGTCGACGCGCCGATGGTGCCGCCGCGGTAGAGCAACACGGCCGTCGTCGTCGCACCGGCACTGGAGACCAGTCCCGTCAACGCCGACGCAGCGTAGAGTCCAGCGCTCCCGAAGACCGCCTGTGCAGCGCCACCGACGACGACAATCAACAGGAACAGTCCACCGAAGCCAAGCGCGTTCCGGAGCGAGAACGGACTATCGAGACGCATCTCGACCGATGTCGACCAGTCGGCAGTCACGGCGGCAACGACGATGCTCCCGATGATGACGATGCCCAGCGGGACAATCGCCTCGAACAGCGGGTCGACACGCGACCCAAAGGTGAAGGCCACGGCGATGACGAGATTGCGAAGTGCCATCGCGGCGTCGGCGAGCAGAATTGCTGCAACGGCGTACGACGACGCACGTGGACTTTGCCGGACGTGGTCGAGCATCGTCCCAACAACTGCCGTCGAGGAAGCCAGCCCACCGAAAAATCCAGTGACTGCGATGCCACGACCGCCGTAGGACTGGACGACGGCGTAGTTGACGATACCGATGCCGGCGACGGTGACCACCATCAACCAGATGACCTGTAACTCGACGGTCGTCGACAGTGAGCCAGCGGACACCTCGACTGGCTCGGCGGGCAACAGCGGAAAGACGACGAAGGCGAGGATAGCAAACTCCGTCGCCGAGCGGAGTTCCTCGCGCGTGAGCCCCCACGCAAACGAGTGTAGCTCCCGTTTGAGGACGAGCAACAGCGACGACAGGACGGCAACGGTGACACCCTCCAGGACGAACCCCTCCGCGACGAGGACACCGATACCGTAGGCAACAAGCATCGAAGCACCCGTCGTCAGCGACAGTCCCTCATCAGCGTTGAACAGCCCGTCGGCAGCAAGCAAGAGTCCTTGCAGGACGACGAGGACTCCGCCGACGACGAGTAGTGGCTCGCTGTCGACGACGGAAAACACCGCACCGAGCAAGCTGATGAGTGCGAACGTACGGATACCGGCAGACTTCTGTGACCACTCCCGTTCGAGCCCCAGAAAGAGCCCGAGTGCTGCCGCCAGCGCGAGCCGGACAATCTCCGGTGCAACGCCCGGAATAGTCGATTCTGTTGCCACCCTGTGAACTACGGATTGGCAGTGTAAATGTTATGTGGCAGACGCAAAAGATACGCGACAACCCACCGACTTTTTGTGCTGTCCTCTGGAGGCGAAACATATGTTCGACAGCGTCGACAGGTTCCGTGCAGGCTGGGCCGCGCTGGGTCTCGCTCTGGCGCTGATACTGGCCTGGGTGACGCTCACGTTTCTCGGTACTGTCGTCTTCGGGGTGTTCCTCTACTACGCGACACGGCCGGCGTACAGGCGAATCCGACCGCGTGTCGGACAGCGGAGCATCTCGGCACTGCTGTCACTGCTGGCGCTGGCACTGCCACTCATTATACTCGTCGCCTACACGGCAGCCATCGCGTTGCAGGAACTCTCGGCGCTCGCCGAGACCATCGACTTCGGGCCGTACGCCTCGACTATCGAACCGTATCTGAACGTCTCGACTGTCGTCGACAATCCCCGCTCCGCACTCGACCAGCCCGGCGACCCCGAGGCGATTCTGGAGGTTCTGCAGTCGGCGCTTGGCTATCTCGGCGTCATCGGCTCCGGACTGCTCTCGTTGTTCGTTGCGCTTTCGATTGCCTTCTATCTGCTCCGTGACAGCCATCAGCTGTCACAGTACAGTGCACTGGTCGCCGACGAGCGCGGAACGCTCGAAGCGTACGGCCGCGCGGTCGATAAGAGTCTCAGCAACGTCTTCTTTGGCAACATACTCAACGCCCTGCTCACGGGCGTTATCGCCGCGCTCGCGTTCAGTCTGGTGAATCTCTTGGCCCCGACAGGACTTGCGATACCGTCACCCGCCCTTGTCGGCGTGTTAGCCGGTGCTGGCAGTCTCATCCCCGTCGTCGGCATGAAAATCGTCTACGTCCCCCTGGTGGTGTATCTCGGCGGCCGGGCAGTCGTCGAAGGTACCGGGTTCGAGTTCGTCGTCATCGTCGCTGCCGTCGCCGTCGTCATCGTCGACCTGATTCCGGACTTCGTCTTGCGCCCGTACGTCTCCGGCCGCGGCCTCCACACCGGGGCAGTGATGGTGGCGTACATTCTCGGCCCGCTTCTGTTTGGCTGGTATGGCCTCTTTCTCGGCCCGCTCATTCTCGTCTTGGTCGCTCACTTCGTCCGTCTCGTGCTCCCCGAGTTACTACCCGGAACGAGTCAGGCCGAGGCAACCGCTCCGACGGAACCTGACCCACCGCCAGATGACTCCGAAACCGAAGCGTCCGACGACGACTCCGCGAATGGCGACGGCTAGTCACTCGTGGAGCCCCGACGTCTGAACGTCACAGACCGGTCTGTCGGTATCGTGCGAAAAGTGCAAAGAGAGGAGGGCCACTCGACCAAATCGGCGATACCCAGCATCGAACGTCGCAGACAGTGTGACCAGAGACAGCCTCAGTACTCGACGTACTGGTCTTCCCACTCGCGGCGGGCTTCGATTTCGCGGCGGCCACGTCGTGTGAGACTGTAGAAGTTCGTTCGTCGGTCGCGTTGTCCCTTCTCGACGAGACCCTTGTCGACGAGTGTATCGAGATTCGGGTAGAGTCGACCGTGGTGGATTTCTTTCTCGTAGTACTCCTCGAGTTCCTCTTTTATCGCGAGCCCATGGGGCTCTTCCTTGCCAGCGATGACGTACAGCAAGTCGCGCTGAAAGCCTGTCAGGTCGTACATCAGTGGGGTCTGTATTTACTTTAGTGTCTGATTCTATTAAATATTTTGTTCCAAATACGTGCAGCACATGACTCATCAAAAGCATGATGAATCAGGGTTTAGTTATCCATCCGAGAACAACGGATTGCCACGAGTAAGTGTCACATGGTGACAGACCGAAATCGGGGTGCTTTAGAATCGGTCTCGTCGTTGATTTCGAGCCTTTCCAGTTATTCAGTTGATGAAAGTCTGAACAAAAGGACGAAAATTGTGCAGTTTCAGCCTTCGAAGGAATCGCATTATGAAGCGAGACTGAAGGGGTAAAAGATAGGATTGTTATACATTCACTGAGAGTATGGTTTTTGATTCTGTTCCCCAAGTCGAAATGTCGGTGGCACAGCATTCTGAGGGTTCGCCAGGTGACGTGTCAATCGAATTGAAACGAATAAGCTTATTCGCTGGGGAGACATACGTGAAGCGATGCCAGAAAAAGTCCTCTTCGAACGCGAACAATACGAGAATCTCGACGCTGTCGCGGCGTACCTGCGGACGGTCGCAGACAAACTGGAGACGGGCGAGCCGGTCACACTCGAATCCGGCAGCGACTCGGTCACGCTTGACCCACCGGAAACCGTCGAGTTCGAGGTGAAAGCAGAACGGGAGGGGCCGGCAGACGGCCCAGGCGAATTGAGTATCGAACTCGAACTCGAGTGGGACGAAGACGCAGACGATAGCGACGGCTCCCTGTCTATCTCCTGATGCCGACCGGCGGCATCGCTGCCGTGTCGACGCGAGAGAAATCACTGTGTCTCGAACGTACCGTCGACGACGCTGCGAGCTGTTGCTCGTCGAGACGTAGAAACGGAATGGAAAGCGAACGCGTGGCGGAAAAAGCCACGCGAACGCTTGCCGCCCTGAATTGGTCCCCGCTGACGCTTCGGCCCTCCAAGCGAAGCGTCACTTAGGGCAAATGCAGGGAGGAACTTAAGTGTAACGACCGACAGAACCAGCAGACGGTGGGATGGTCGTGTCGGGGAGTCCGTCATTTCATGAGCAACGGTCATTTATTAGGTCGGCCACAAATGCGTGGATATGAAACTCCGGGGCGAGCGTGAGTGTACGGACTGTGGGACGCGCTGGTCGTACTACGAGACCGGTGAAATCACCTGTCCCAGTTGCGGGAGCGTTCGGAGTGTTGGCGTCGGCGAACGCGCCGAGCACACCGACAGTCCGGTCGATCTCGACCTCGGGCCGGCTGTCGACCAGATTGACGACGAACCGCTGGCAACCGTCGCCGAAACAGCGACCGACCAGGCCAAGGAGTTCCTGTATCGCGCCGGGTTCGTCGACGCCGGCGAGTTGAAACCGTTCGAGAAGGAGTATCTCATCGCCGCAGAGTTGCGCCGGGTCGGTGCAACGCTCGCGCGGTCGATGCGTATCACCGATGAGGAAGAACTCTACTTTCTGTCCTTGCTCCGGGGTGGCACGGACGGGTCACGTCCATCACCGAGTGAGGTGCCGCAATCGCTGCAGGCCGAGCGAGGACTGGCCGTCGCCGCTGCCGTCGACGCCTACGTCTCCGACCTCCGCCGGGTGCGAGACGATACCGAACAGGCCGTCGCCGAAGTACTCTCGTCGGTGCGCTCGCGCCGCAAGCGAATCGAGGCGCTCGACGGCGATGTCGACCCCGAGCGAGCAGAACAACTCGTCCACGCGGTTCGTGATCTCTCCGCGTACGTGCGCGAAGACGACGAGACGGCGCTCGTCCGCGCCGGTGACCGCTTCGACGACTAGGGGAGTGTCACGTCGATGTCGGTCTGTCGACCCGTTGCCTTCACCGTATTGTAGAGCAACATCGCACGGGTCATCGGCCCGACACCGCCGGGGACGGGCGTGATAGCACTCG
>CAZFOF010000137.1:0-6276 GCA_964520265.1 uncultured Halobacteriales archaeon
GGAACTCTCGAACATCCTCCACTCCGCGACCGAGGACTCGCTGGTCATCCTCGACGAAGTCGGCCGTGGCACGGCGACGTACGACGGCATCTCAATCGCGTGGGCGGCAACCGAGTATCTCCACAACACCGTTCGCGCGAAGACGCTCTTTGCCACGCACTACCACGAACTCACGACGCTGGCCGACCACCTCCAGCGGGTGGCAAACGTCCACGTCGCTGTCGATGGCGACCCGGACGGCGAGGATGTCACCTTCCTGCGAACGGTACGAGACGGAGCAACCGACCGCTCCTACGGGATTCACGTCGCGGAGATGGCGGGTGTCCCCGACCCGGTCGTCGACCGCTCGCGGGACGTGCTCAGGCGACTGCGCGAGGAGAAGGCAATCGAGGCCAAAGGCGGCGACAGCGAACCGGTACAGGCTGTTTTCGACCTCTCCTCCGGACAGTTCCAGGGCGGCGAATCTGCGGACACAGCGCCGGACGGCGGTGAAGATGCCATCCGCGAGCAGTTTGGCGACGACGCCGATACCGTGCTGTCGGCCATCGCCGATATCGACGTCAACGAGACGCCGCCCATCGAACTGATGGCGAAGATTCAGGAGCTACAGGAGCAACTTGAATAGGTGGTTCGGGAGAGACTCGCCTTCGAGCGTGTATGCATGGACATTTAGAGGGTGCCCGCCCAACAGACGGCAATGACTGATATCCGGGAACTCGACGCAAAGACCGTCGAGCGCATCGCTGCCGGGGAAGTCGTCGAGCGCCCCGCCAGCGCGGTCAAGGAACTCGTCGAGAACGCACTCGACGCCGACGCAAACCGGGTAGACGTCGCCGTCGAGGCAGGCGGGACAGGTTCGATTCGCGTCATCGACGACGGCATCGGCATGACCGAAGACCAACTCCGTCGTGCGGTCGAAGAGCACACGACGAGCAAAATCGCAGACATCGCCGACCTCGAAGGCGGTGTCGGTACGCTCGGCTTCCGCGGGGAGGCACTGCACGCTATCGGTGCTGTCTCCCGGCTCACCATCACCTCGCGTCCCCGCGACGGCGGCACCGGAACCGAACTGACCGTCGAGGGCGGGGAGGTGACGGACGTCGAGCCGGCGGGCTGTCCGAAGGGGACGACCGTCGAAGTCGACGACCTGTTCTACAACGTTCCCGCACGCCGGAAGTATCTCAAACAGGACTCGACGGAGTTCGCCCACGTCAACACCGTCGTGACGAACTACGCGCTGGCCAATCCCGACGTTGCCGTCTCGTTGACACACGACGGCCGCGAAACCTTTGCCACGACCGGCCAGGGCGACCGGCAGGCGACGGTCATGTCCGTCTACGGCCGCGAAGTCGCACAGTCGATGATTCCCGTCGACAGCGGCGCCACGCCGGAAGGGCCGCTGGACGGCGTCTCGGGGCTGGTCAGCCACCCCGAAACCAACCGCGCCTCGCGGGACTACCTCTCGACGTTCGTCAACGGTCGGTACGTCACTGCCTCTGCGGTTCGGGAGGCCGTCGTCGACGCCTACGGCTCACAGCTGGCCAGCGACCGCTACCCCTTCGCCGTCGTCGATATTGCCATCGACCCGGGGACGGTCGACGTGAACGTCCACCCCCGCAAACTCGATGTGCGCTTTGCCGACGACGAGGCGGTGCGCGACCAGATTCGGACGACAATCGAGGAGACACTTCTCTCCCGTGGACTGATTCGGTCGTCCGCCCCTCGCGGCCGGTCTGCACCCGAGGAGGCGACGATTCGGCCCGGCGACGACACCGACCAGTCTGCCGATGCGGCAAGCGAAGCCGAGACCGGCCAGCACAGCATCGACGAGAGTGTGCGAACCGACGAGAGTGAGACTCTCCGAGATGAGGGCACGAGCGCGCGAACCGAGGGGACGACTGGCGGAGACGAGGGCGCGAGTGGAGGGGGCGAAAATTCCACTACGGGAGACGATACGTCTCCCCAGCCCAGTCAAAAGCGTGCTCACAGCACATCCCGGACAGACACTCCCAAGGGCGGTTCGGCCTCGCCACCGGAGGGGATTGACACGCCGACCAGTGCAGATACCGACAGCGAGGCCCCCGACTCCCAGGAGTTTCAGACCGACGAGGAATCACCATCGACCCGCCGGAAATTCAGACCGTCACACGACCAGGCACGTCTCGGAGACGAAGACGGGTCGTCCACGGAGACGTTTGCACAACTCCCCGCGATGCGGGTGCTGGGACAGTTCCGGGAGACGTACATCGTCGCAGAGACCGACGAAGGACTGGTACTCGTCGACCAGCACGCCGCAGACGAGCGCATCAACTACGAGCGACTGCGCGAGGAGTTCGACGGCGAGACGACCACACAGGCCCTCGCGGAGCCAGTTCGACTGGAGTTGACAGCCCGCGAAGCCGAACTGTTCGCGACTCACCAGGAGGCACTCGCCCGTCTGGGCTTTCAGACCGACCGCGTGGCCGACAGACACGTCGAGGTACGCTCGGTTCCGGCGCTGGTCGCAGAGACGGCCGGCCCGGATATCGTCCGGGACGTACTCGCCGAGTTCGTCGACGGTGACGCCGCCGCGGCTGAGACTGTCGACGCTGCAGTCGACGAACTGCTGGCCGACCTGGCGTGTTACCCCTCCATCACGGGCAACACGTCCCTGACCGAGGGCTCTGTTGTCGACCTGCTCGACAGACTCGACGACTGTGCCAATCCCTACGCGTGCCCCCACGGACGCCCGGTTCTCGTCGAACTCGACGAGGAGGAACTGGGCAACCGTTTCGAGCGTGACTATCCCGGCCACGCCGGGTAGGGACTTGCCCGCGTGCGGTTGGCATCACTGACGGAACAAGTGGTAAGACCCCTCCCTGTCAAAGTGTCGTATATGTCGAAATTGGTCACATTTGGGGAGACGTCCATCCAACTGTCACCGCCGGGGAAAGAGCGACTGGAGACCGCTCGCGATATGCGCATCTACGCCGACGGCATCGAGAGCAACGCGGCCGTCGCAGCCAGTCAGGTGGGGACACCGAGTACGTGGATTTCGAAGCTCGTGTCGAACGCACTGAGCCGGCGCGTCGTGGGGGAACTCGAACGCTACGGCATCGAGACGTCGATTACCTGGGCGAGCGACCCGGAGGCCCGCCAGGGGCTGGTGTTCCGTGAGGCGGGCCACCCGCCGCGGGAGTCACAGCGCTACCACGACCGCGGCAGAACTGCTGTGTCGATGGCTGAACCCAGCGACGTCCCGATGGAGACCGTCCAGAAGGCAGATGTCGTCTTCGCGGGATTGAGTACGTCCGCTCTCTCGAAAGACGCCGAATCGACCGTCACAGCGATGTTGCGTGCCGCATACGGCAGTGGGCCGATGACCGCGCTCGCCGTCGACTACCACCGGGGCTTTCGTCCACCGGCAGACCTCAGAGACTCCCTCGAATCGCTGCTGGGGCACGTCAACATCTTCATCGGCCAGGAAGACGACGTTCGGACGATCCTCGACCGGACGGGAGAGCCTCGCGAACTGGCAAACGCCATCGCGACGGACTACGGCGTCGAGACGGCCGTCATCTCTGGCTCCTCGCCCAGTGCGGTTGCCCTCCAGAACACACCGGGGACGAAGGTCATGTACGAACGCGAGGCGACTGACCAGGGTGCCATCGACGACGCCGGACAGGACGGAGCCTTCGCCGGTGCCTTCCTCGCACGACTGTCCGATGGCGCGGATCTCTCGGAGGCACTCGACTACGGCGTCGCCGCGGCGGCGCTGGCACGAACGGTACCCGGCCCATTCTTGACCGCCAGCCGACCCGAAATCGAGTCGGTCGTCAGCGACGTGGTGTCGAGTACGCGGTAACGTGGCGTTAGAGATATAAGACCAGTTACCGACGTTCCGTCTATGTCTCGGATACTTGTTTCCATCATTGCGACGGCGCTCGTCGTTGCTGCACTCGCACCGGGCGCCATCGGCGGAGCCGCCGCTGAGGACGTCACTCTCACTGTCACCGTTGTCGATTCCAACGGCGACTCACTGTCCGATATCCCGGTCTCTGTGACGTGGGACGACGGGAACGAAGGGCCGATTAACGGGACGACAACTCCCGACGGTCGTGTGCTGTTCGGCGTTCCCGAGGGAGCAGATGTCGAGGTCACAATCGAAGACGACCGCTATCTCCGGAACTTCCCGTACGTCGTCGAGGACGTCTCCGACGAGACGGTGGAGGTGCCAGTTTCGATGTCCGGGCGTGCGGACGTGACCGTCGTGGATTCGACCGGCCCCGTCCGCAACGCGACGGTACGAGTGTTCCTCCAGGACGGCGGGAGAGTTGTCGACAGGATGGAGACGAACCAGACCGGCGAGTCGACGAGTGACCCGGTCGAACGCGGTTCCTACGGGCTCCAGGCGGCCAAAGCCGGCTATCTCACGAACAACACGGATATCATAGTAGGGGAAGGGATGAACAACAAGACCGTGCGACTCCGCCGTGGCAGTACCGAAGCACGCTTTATCGTCGTCGATGAGACGTTCGACACCCCCCGTCCAATCGAGAACGCGACTGTCGATATCCAGGGCGGTGGAACGCTTTTCACACTCAGCAACGGGCTGGCGACCACGAGCGTCTCTCCGAACAGAGACTACTCGGTGACGGTGCGCAAGGACGGCTACGACACCGTGACGGAGACACTCAGCGTCGGCGAGTCGACAGCGAGGCTCAACGTCTCCATCGAACGAACTGACGCCATCAGCGTCTCGACGTCGAACCAGCGAGTCGTCATCAACGAGTCGACGACCGTGACCGTCACCGACGAGTACAACGAGTCCGTCGCCGGTGCGACAGTTCGCGTCAACGGAACCGAGGTCGGCCAGACCGGAGACAACGGAGCGCTCTCAGTGCAACTCGGGACAGCCGGCACCATCCCGATTTCCGCCGTTGACGGCGACCTGAACGCCTCGACGACTGTCCAGGTTTTCGACCCCAACAGCACCGACGCGACCGCGACGGCAACGGCAAACGCAACCGAGACCGCGACTGTAACCGCTACCGCGAGTACGAACGAAACCGAAACCACGACCGAGACATCCGGCGAGAGTGGCCCCGGATTTGGTATCCTCGCGGCACTGCTCGCACTCGCGAGCGTGCTGGTGCTCGCACGGCAGCGGTGAGTGCGGGACACTTAACTCGCCGCAACCGTTTCCTCTCGGCATGACGGTTCTCGCCGACATCCACGACGAACACGATGCAATCTACACGGAACGTGGCGGTCGCCGGGTCGTCGACCACTACGGCAACCCCGACCGTGTTCATCGGGCCGTTCGCCGCGGCGTTGGCTTCATCGAACACGCCGCTGGTGTGCTGATGGTCGAAGGCGACGACCGCGTCGAGTTCGTCAACAACGCCGTCTCGAACCAGATTCCGGGCACCGACGGTCGAGGTGTGTATACACTTTTGCTCGACCCACAGGGACACATCGAGGTCGATATGTACGTCTACAACGCCGGCGAGCGACTACTGGTGTTTACCTCCCCGGGCGAAGCCGACGCACTCGCCGATGAGTGGCGCGAGAAGACGTTCATCCAGGACGTAGCGTTCACCGTCAGTACCGACGAGTTCGCGACGTTCGGTGTCCACGGCCCGCAGGCGACAGAGAAACTCGCCAGCGTGTTCAACGAACAGACGCCCGATAATCCACTGTCGTTCGTCCGCGGGTCGATGGGCGACGCTGGCGTGACTGTCATCCGCAGTGACGCACTCGCGGGTGAGGAGAGCTACGATGTCGTCTGTACGGTTGATGTCTCCGAGGACGTCTTCGATACACTGGAGAACCGCGGACTCAACGCCGTTCCCTTCGGCTACCGAACCTGGGAGAACCTGACACTGGAGGCCGGAACGCCACTTTTCGAGTCGGAACTCGTCGGTGAGATTCCGAACGTCCTCGGTCTGCGAAACGCCGTCGACTTCGAGAAGGGCTGTTTCGTCGGGCAGGAAGTCGTCTCCCGCGTCGAGAACCGCGGCCAGCCGAGTTCGAAACTCGTGGGGCTGACCGTCGAGGACGTTCCCGAGCGTGGGGCGGCAGTCTTTGCCGGCGATTCAGCCGTCGGCGAAGTGACACGGGCAGGACTGAGTCCGACGCTCGATGAACCGATTGCGCTCGCAAACGTCGAGTTCGGCGTCGACGACGACCTGACAGTCCGCATCGACGGCGACGACCGACCGGCACGTCTCGTCGACCTGCCGTTCGTCGAGGGCTCCGACCGGTCGGGTCGGATTCCGATGTACTGATTGCTCT
>CAZFOF010000138.1:0-6272 GCA_964520265.1 uncultured Halobacteriales archaeon
ATCGCGATGAACACGATGAGTGTGCCGATACCGACCTGGCCTCTGTCTCGCTTGTGCGGCATTTTCCCTTTCATTGTTCTATGGTGAGAGTGCGACGGCGGACTTGCCCGAGAGGGTGTCCGGTGCCGTCAGGGTCGCTGAGGTTTCGCCACCAGAGGCCGTCGTGAGCTGGATGCTGACCTGCTGTCCCTCTTCCAGTGCCCCGACGTTAGTGGTGTCTGGAGCGTCGGTATACGTTAGATCACTGCTCGCTCCGATATCTAGCGTAATTTTCGCACGGTCTGTCTGGTCGTTTAGAACTCGACTGGTGCTGATAGACGAGTCGTCGTCTTGGATCGTAGTCGTTCCGAACTCGTTGGTTCCACCAGCCTGGTTGGACAGGACGTGAACGAGGTCGACGATCTCATCGTTGGAGACAAACTGCATCGTCACTCCTTCTAGGTCAACGTCCTCAGAACCTGGGGCTTTCTTCACCGTCATGTTGACGACGTTCACTTGCTGATTGGTGATTTGCTCACCAACAACGTTGACGACTTGCAGACGGTTGGTGACCTGTGATGATGATTGTTGACCGGTCTGTTCGCTTTGCGATTGCAGGAAGCCAGCGGTGTTGATGAGAACACCGGCGGCGATAGCGGCGACGAGCACCATCGCGATGAACACGATGAGTGTGCCGATACCGACCTGGCCCCTGTCTCGCTTGTGTGGCATTTTCAGTTCCATGGTTGTCTCGCCTGGGCAGTGTCTGCCGCAGACTTAGTTGATAGGTTCTCGTGCGAGTGCTTAAGGGTAACCCGCTAATTATCGATGGTGAAAACGCAATATGGGCGCAAATACGCTGGTTCAGCGATTGAAAACCGACGAAAAACAATTGATAATTGGCGGCAGAACAACTCTACCCCGGAAAACCGCCTGTCACCGAACAAACTTGTAAAATATATGAATGCCCTTCCGGAAACTATCACTCGTACGTCACGAGGCTGTACATCACGAACAGAAATCCGAACGTGGTGAAGCTGCTGTTGACCAGCAGGAGTGATTCGAGGTGGCTCCCGCTGAAGTCGAGGATGAACGCACTGATCATCGTCGCCGCTGCCCCGGCGACGGCCAGCGCGAACCCGACCGAGAGGTGGAGCATCGCCTGTCGGGTCGTCTGGACGTACGCTCGAACGGCCATCCCGACCATCGTGAGTCCAGCTACGACGAAGACCAGTGTGGTCGCGACGTAGAGGAGTTCGACTATGTTGGGCACTAGGTGTAGCTTGCGACCATCCGGGCTTAAATCCACCTCTGAAAATATCGCTGCTGATAATCAACTTCAGGGACTGATATCGGTGGATCGAATCCCGATACTGGGGATGAACTGTTTGATCCGGGGAACAGAGAAATTGTTGACGCGCGCGCCCGCGAACATCCGGAGACCTAACTCTCGGAGAGGGTTCGCCACGCTTCGTCGAGTTTGTTGGTCACTTCCGACCGCTCCTCGACGTCGACGTCGAGTTCCTCTTCGAACTCGACGCGAATCGCATCCACGTTCCGGCGATACACCTTGATTCGTCGCCGGTCGTCGGAGAGGATGTTGTCGTGAAGTTCCAGGAGGTTGTGTTCTGTGAGTTCGTCTATCCGACGATAACACGTTGCAATCGGAATCTCCAGTTCGTCGCTCAGTTCCTGGGCCGAGCGTGGCTCTTCCGTCGCGTCCAGAATCTCCGCACTGTATTTGTTCCCCAGTGTCTGGAGTAATTCCACGGTAGCCATCGGTTATCAATTATAAATCACGGCAGGCATAAAAGTATCGGGGATTGAAATGGGCTCTCTGGTGTTCTGTCCCCTGTCCGCCTCTGCCTGCGAAAAGTACAGTTTCAGACCTTCTAGTCCCGATATATGCCGTTTTCAAACCCAATAATGGGGGTGAACCGTTCAGATGGGTGACTCTTCGTCGCTCATCATCGAGAAGGCACTGGCGTTTTGGTGTACCTTGATACCGCCGGTGGCAATCTCCATCGGGAAGATGTCCGTATCGATGTTTTGCTTGCGCATCTTGGCGACCCAGACGTAGCGATTCACGCCGGAGTCGGTCGGCGTCTGGAGCAGGAAGATGTTCCCGTCAGTGAGGAAGTTCTCCAGTCCGATGTCCGTCTCCGGGAAGACCGTTCCCTGTTCGTTCGTCATCAGCGTCGTCAGATTGTTCGCGCGAAGGATATCCGTGAACTTCAGGAGGTAGGTTCGTTTCTCGCGTTCGTCCTCGAAGAACAACTGGAACATCGTCAGTGAGTCGAGAACGAGGCGTTCGTACTGGTCGTCGTCGAGGTCGTCGAGCAGAATCTCCAGTGCGGCACTGAAGTCGTTCTCCCGCAACAGCACTTGCTTGTCGTAGACTTTGATGTCGCCGTTGTCGACGTGTTCTTGCCAGTTCTCGAACCCGATGGAGTTGGCAGCGTCGCGCAGGTCGCTTTCGTTCTCTTCGAAAGAGAGGTAGATGCCCTTCTCGTCGAACATCTCGACGCCGTTGTAGATGTACTGCAGACCCAGGATGCTCTTGCCCGCTCCGGGGTTGCCGCTGACGAGCGTTGTCGAGTTCTTCACGATGCCACCATTGAGTATACTGTCGAGGCCGTCGACACCAGTTTTCGTCAGTTCAACCATGATTTAGAAATTCGATTAAATTATCGTGTGCTTTCCGTATCAAAAAGTCTTGTTCTCATGTGCCGTGGACGGATTTCGGGTCGACCCAGATGACAAAATCGCCGTCTCCACGTTTGACGACGCCGTGGATAGCGTCGTCGTCCTGTGCTGGTGAGGTGTCAACGTCGGCTTCGTCGATCTGGACGACCTGCTTCACCTCGTCGACGAGCCAGCCCGCTGCACCCTGGTCTTCGACGATTTCGGGGTCGTAGACGATGATTCGCTGCTCTGCGCCGCTGCCGTCGATGCCGAAGACGATTTTGGGGTTGATGATGGATGTGGTGCGGCCGCGCAGATCCATCACTCCCTCGACGTGTGACGGCGAGTTGGGAACTTTCGTTAAATCGCCGATATCCACAATCTCGGTTACAAAGTCGATACTCACACAGTACGTCTCGTCGCCGAGTTCGAATTCGAGCACTTGCCCGTTCGTCGTTGACTTTGTTGACATGGTGACCCTCGTATCCGACAGCGTCTGCTCGTACTAAGCGAGAGCCTACAAAGCGTCTTAAATCTGCCTTTCGGACTATCACTTTTGATTACGGGGGCGGTGTCTTTATGCCCCACGTAACCACAGTACGGAATGAGAATGGAGTCCAGTCTGTCCCGTCACCACTCTCCCCGGACAGGGGGGGCTACGTGATGGCAGGGAAACAGCCCCGTGCGGTCGTTGCAGACGACTCGCATTTCATGCGTAGTGTCATCTCTGATATACTGGAACAGGGTGGCATCGATGTCGTCGGCGAGGCACGAAACGGCCGTGAAGCGGTCGAGACCGTCGCCGACCTCAACCCCGACGTCGTCACGATGGACGTCGAGATGCCGGTCATGGACGGAATCGAGGCAGTTGACCGCATCATGTCCACGAACCCGACGCCGGTGTTGATGCTGTCTGCACATACCGACGAGAACGCAGACGTGACATTCGAGGCACTCGACAACGGTGCGGTCGACTTCTTCACCAAGCCCGGTGGCGAGGTGTCGATGGAGATGTCGCGCCTGAAAGACCAGTTGGTCGAGATGGTTACCAACGTTGCAGAGGTCGACCCGGCGACCTCCGGAGACACCGAGAGTCACACGTCGTCGAAGGCAGCCTCGCCGCGGAGTACGTACGTCAAGAACCCGACGTTGCTCATCGGCTCTTCGACGGGTGGCCCGAAGATGGTCGAACAGGTGATGTCCGAACTGCCGCTTGCGGCGGACTTTCGGGTACTCATCGTCCAGCACATGCCCGATGGCTTCACCGAGCGGTTCGCACAGCGCATCGATTCCCGCAGTGATTACTCCGTCAGTGAGGCCGGCGACGGCGACCGAATCGGCGGCGGTGAGGCGCTGGTTGCACCCGGTGGCAAGCACATGGTGGTCTCGAACTACCACGGTGGTCGCCTGCGTGTGAAACTGACCGAAGACCCGCCGGTCAACAGCGTCCGGCCCGCTGTGGACATGACGATGAGTTCGGCTGCGGAGGTCATCACCGACCCGCTGGTCGGCGTCATCCTCACGGGGATGGGCGAGGACGGCGCTGCCGGCATCAAATCCATCAAGGCCGTTGGTGGCCGGACTGTCGCACAGGACGAGGAGACATCGGCCGTCTTCGGGATGCCAAAGCGGGCAATCGAGACGGGATTTGTCGACGAGGTGTTGCCGATCGACGACATCCCCGAGGGAATTCTGAACACGGCACGAGCAGAGGTGAACTAACATGGACGACCAGTATCTCGACGCATTCATCCGCGAAAGTGAGGAGGAGATTACGAAACTGAACAACTCGCTGCTCGATCTGGAGTCTGATCCGAACGACCGGGAGGCGATGGATCAGATTTTCCGCACCGCGCACACGCTGAAAGGCAACTTCGGTGCGATGGGCTTCGAGGGGGCATCGCATCTCGCGCACGCGATGGAAGACCTGTTAGACGAGATGCGCCAGGACGAGATGGAGGTCACACCGGACGTGATGGATCTCATCTTCGCCGGTGTCGACCAGATTGAGGTCATCGTCGGCGAAATCGAAGACGAGGGCCAGCCCAACACCGACACGAGCGAGATGGTCTCACAGCTCCGTGCGGTGCTCGAAGACGGAGTCGAGGTGGCCGGCGAGGAGACCACCGACTCCACGACGACCGGCGGTGGCGACGACACCGACGACCTTCCGCTCGACAGCGTCGACATCGACCCGGACGATGCCGAGGACAGTATCGTCCACATCGAGGTCGACATCGGTGACTCCGATATGCAAGGTGTCGATGCCATCTTCGCGATGGACGGCGTCGAAGAGTTGTTCGACGTCCTTGCGACCCACCCGGAACGTGAGTCCATCGAGGATGGCGAGTACGACGAGACGTTCAGTCTCTTCGTCGACGCCGACGACCTCGGGCGCGTCGACGCGGAGATGGACTCCATCAGCAAAATCGAGACGACGACGGTCACCGACGTGACCGACCGATTCGACGAGGCTGGGGAAACTGACACAGCTAGTGGCACTTCCGGCGGTGGCGACGCCGGTGATTCCGGCAGCGGCGAAACCGACCACTCGGTCGACGAAATCAAATCCGTTCGCGTCGACGTCGACCAACTCGACGACCTGCACGGACTGGTCGAGCAACTGGTCACCAGTCGCATCAAACTCCGGCGTGCCGTCGAACAGGACGACCTCGATTCGGCGGGCGAGACGCTGAACGAACTGGACAAGATTACGGCGAACCTCCAGAACACGGTGATGGATATGCGTCTCATCCCGCTGAAGAAAGTCGTCGGGAAGTTCCCGCGGATGGTGCGTGACCTCTCACGGGAACTGGGCAAGGAGGTCAACTTCGAAATCGAGGGCGAGGATATCGAACTCGACCGCACCATCCTCACCGAGATTTCCGACCCGCTGATGCACATCATCCGGAACTCCCTCGACCACGGGGTCGAACCCCCCGAGGAGCGCGAACAGAAGGGCAAGCCCCGCGAGGGGCAGGTCACCCTGCGCGCCTCACGCGAGCGCGACCACGTCATCATTCAGGTCGAAGACGACGGTGCAGGCCTCGACGTCGAGGCAATCGAGCGGAAAGCAATCGAGAAGGACGTTCGCTCGCCGGAGGAACTGGAGACGATGGACAATTCGGCTATCTACGACCTCGTGTTCCACCCCGGCTTTTCGACTGCAGACGAGGTGACCGACACGAGCGGCCGCGGCGTCGGGATGGACGTCGTCCACGACACCGTCACGCAACTGGATGGCTCTGTCGACGTCCAGTCCTCCCCCGAGGAGGGGACGACCGTCTCCTTGCGTCTCCCGGTGACGATGGCTATCGTCAAGGTGCTCTTTGTCGAGGTGGGCGACGAGGAGTACGGTATCCCGATCAAGAACGTCGACGAGATTACCCGCACCGAGCAGATGAAGAAGGTCAACGAACAGGAGGTCATCAAACACAACGACGAAATCTACCCTGTCATCGACCTCGGTGACGCATTCGACGTGCCCGGTCGGAAGGCGACCGACGGCAGCGGCGAGGGAGTCGAACTCGAAGAGGTAGACGAACCCGGTGGCGGGATGCTCGTCCGGATCCGCGAGTCCGAACGGCAGGTCGCGCTGAAGTGTGACT
>CAZFOF010000139.1:0-6262 GCA_964520265.1 uncultured Halobacteriales archaeon
ATGGTCGTCGTCGGCAACCCCGACCCCGCCGACGAGCCCGCACTCGAACCCGCCGACCCGTCCAAACCCGGTGCCAGGACGATGGCCGAACTCGTCTACGA
Organism: uncultured Halobacteriales archaeon; assembly: GCA_964520265.1. Taxonomy (GTDB): domain Archaea; phylum Halobacteriota; class Halobacteria; order Halobacteriales; family Haloarculaceae; genus Salinibaculum. The sequence goes on from CAZFOF010000139.1 coordinate 102, forward strand.
CACCGAAGAGTATCTCAAGGGCAACAAGAGCCTCAGTCAAATCGCAAACGACCACGAACCCGAAGACTACGAGAGTTCACTTTCCCGGGAGTACGACCTCTCTTCGGATAGCTTCGACAGCGTCGACAGTTCCCTGCCGAGTTCGATGAATATCCAGGTCGACAAGCCCTTCGAGCCACAGATTGCCCACGTCCAGAAGGGTGCCACCATCACCTGGCACTGGGACGGTGGCCCACACTCCGTGACCGCAGACGGCAACCGGATACCCGAAGGTGCCTCCTACTTCGCAAGCGACATGCGGGAAGGAGAGACCACCTTCAAGCACACCTTCAACACGGAAGGTGTCTACCTCTACTACTGTATCATCGAGGGCCACATCGACGACATGAAAGGCATCGTCATCGTCGGCGACCCCGACCCGAGCAATCAGCCCGCACTCGAACCAGTGAACGACAGCACTATCGCTGCTGCTCCTGACCACATCGGGGCCGACGAAACCCAGGAACTCATCAGCAAAGTCGAGATGCTACTCAACGGTGAGGCGTTCCTCGACGAAGACGGCGAGTTCGAAGAGTACTGACTGTCCGGGAGTTCTCGAACTGTCTTTTGGCTGATTTGCGCAGTCTGTCGGCCGATGTAGCACGGTGTCGATACCACGTGAGAAACAGTCTGAGAGACTGATCCCTCAGAGATTTTCGAGTGTCTGTCTGGCAGCCGAGGTGTCTTTCAGGCCGCTTCCGGTCATCACCGCGACGACGCGCTCCCCGGGGTCGATGGTTCCCGCTGCGAGTGCTGCGTCGATGCCGGCGAGTGCGGCGGCACAGGCTGGCTCGACGAACACCCCTTCTTTCCGGCCGAGTTCCAGTGTCGCGTCCCGAATCTTCTCGTCGGAGACGATGACGGAACTCCCGCCGCTGTCACGGAGTGCTGTGCGAGCGTCCTCGCCGCGGTGGGGTGTACCCACGTCGATGCTGTCGGCACAGGTATCTCCGTCTGTCTCGACGGTTGTCTCTGCCTGTACTTGCTCGTGGATGGCCGGTGCGCTTTCGGCCTGCACGCCGAGCATCTGAGGTGTTCCCGAGACGAACCCGAGGTCTGCAAACGTCGCGAACCCGTCCCAGACGCCCGCAATCGTGCCGCCGTTGCCCATCGGAACGACCACCCAGTCGGGAACAGTTGTAGTCTGGTCGGCCAATTCGTAGCCGAGTGTGCGTTCGCCGGCGGCAGTGTACGGTGACGCGCCGGCGCTACGGTCGACCAGTCCGTCAGTTTGCGTGACCGTGCGACACCGCTGGTAGGCGTCGTCGTAGCTCCCGTCGACGGTCTGGACATCCGCACCGTACATCCGGGGCTGGAGGGCCTTTGCATCCGGAATGCCGTCGGGGACGAACAGTCGGCAGTCGAGCGAGCCGCGAGCAGCGTAGGCGGCCAGCGAGGCCGCGGCATTGCCAGTCGAGGCGCAGGCGACTGTCTCCGCACCGCTCTCGCGTGCGTGCGTGAGAAGTACGCTACTACCGCGGTCTTTCGTCGACCCCGTCGGGTTCGCGCCTTCGAGTTTCAACGAGAGATCGATGTCTCGTTTTGTCCCGAGTGTCGGGGCAGAGACGAGGTCGGTGCCGCCCTCGCCGAGTGTGACTGCAGCGGTGGAATCGACAGGCAGGAAGGGTGCGTACCGCCAGTGGTCGTCGGGCGTCCCCTGGGGGTCGAACTGTTCGCGGAGACGCGCGTCGACGTGTACGAGAGAGAACGTGCCGTCGACACACGCGTGGCCGTTCGTGTCTTCCAGTCGCCGGCCACACGAGTCGCACTCGACCACAGTAGACCTGTTCATGAGTGACGCTGTCGTCAGGGGAACTCACCGCTAGCGAGGGTATATGTCTTCCGGGAACGCGCCAGCGCAATCCACGCCCTTCTTGTAACCGGTCGCCCTCGTGGCGGGTATGTCGCTTCAGGTGCGCCACCGGTTGGGTGTCGCTGACGTGATGACGCTGCTCAACGCAGTCCTGGGCGTGGTTGCGATGGTCGTCGCTGTCACTGTCGGCCCGGCAGCGGCCGCCAGACTGCTCTTGCTTGCAGCGGTCACGGACGGCCTCGACGGCATCATCGCCCGTGCCAGAGGCGGTACCGAGGTCGGCCCGCTGCTGGACTCTATCGCCGACCTCGTCTCCTTTGGAACCGCACCGGCGCTGTTTCTGTGGGCGGCGACCGAGGAGACAGTCACTGCCGCAGTGCCGAACACGCTTCCGGCCGCGGATGCCGTTGCCGTGGTGGCCGCAAGCGCTGCACCGGCGGTCATCGTCGTCTTCTCGCTGCTTCGCACTGCGCTGTACACCGTCCACGTCGACGAAGGCGAGAACCGCCCCGGTATCCAGAACACGCTGGCGGCGTCGATTCTGGCAGCCGCCTTCCTCGCGGGGTTGACCACTCCCAGCCTGTTGCTCGGTGCCTCGGTTGTCCTCTCTGTGCTCATGGTCTCACCTGTTCCCTATCCGAAACTGGCCGCCAGAGACGCACTCGTGATGGGTGTCGTCCAGGCCGGTGCGATCCTCCAGCCGACAATGTTCCAGCGTCTCTTTCCCCGAGCGTTGCTGGTCGCTGCGCTCGCGTACATGACGCTTGCGCCGCGATACTACTGGGAAGAGTGAGCGCCGGGGTAACCCGAAAACAGGAATATAAGGCTGTAGCACCTATCTGTTAGTAATGGCTACCCCGCCGATAACCGGCGCGTCTCCGCCGACACAGGGAGACGTTCCTGATCCGAGCATCCTCGGCGATGCCTTCACCGTCTACGATGTCGAAATCGAAGACGGTGACGTGCGCTACTACGGCGAACCCCTCGACGACGAGGAAGACGTTATCCGCCGTCTCGCGCCACGCTTTCGCCAGCGCGGCTACCGCGTCCGCATCGACTACGAGACCGGCGAGTACGTCCTCGTCGCCACGGAGCGCTCGCTCTCTGTCGACGGTATCCCGTGGACGAACGTGGTGATGTTTATCGCGACGGTTGCGACGACCCTCTATGCTGGCACCCAGTGGTACGGCATCTCTCTTGCCGACGACCCAGCGGCCATCCTCGACGCGTTACCCTTTACAATTTCTGTCCTCGGCGTGCTGGCCGTCCACGAATTCGGCCACTACGCCCTGAGCCGCCGCCACGAGGTCGAAGCGAGCCTCCCGTACTTTATCCCGATTCCCAACGCGCTGGGCACCTTCGGTGCTGTCATCCGGATGAAAGACACCATCCCCGACAGGGATGCCCTCTTCGACATCGGCGTCGCCGGGCCGCTGGCTGGCCTCGCTGCGACAATCGTCGTCACGGCAATCGGCGTCTCGCTTCCGCCGGTCGATGTCGGTGCAACATCGCTCATCGCCCAGATAGAACTCGGCTATCCGTTGCTCATCCAGGGGATTGCGGCGGCACTCGGCGAGCCGTTGGTCTACAGTGAACCCGGTGTCATCGTCAACCCGGTGCTCATCGGCGGCTGGGTCGGCTGTCTGATCACGCTGTTGAATCTGATGCCGGTCGGCCAACTCGACGGCGCACACGTCACCCGTGCGGTCATCGGTGACCGCATCAACACCGTCCAGAAGATTGTTCCCGGGTCGCTGTTCGCACTCGCGGGCTACCTCGTCTTCTTTGGCGACGGCCGCGCCGCCGGCATCTGGGTTTTCTGGGGGATTCTCGTCCTCATCGCCGGTCGCTTTGGCAACGCGATGCCAGTCGACGAGTCACCCGTCGGTAGCAAACGACGCGCTGTCGCCGTGGTCACGCTCACCCTCGGCGCGCTCTGTTTCACGCCCGTTCCCATCGTCATCGCGGCGTGAGCACCGAAAGGGCAATTCCCCTCGCGACCCTCGAACGTGTATGAATCCCAATCAGGTGAAAGCCGCCTGGGAACGGGTCGCCGACGAGTACGCCGCCAACAGACACGCCGACGGCGAAGACGCCGCACTCGTCGGTGAACTCTGTGAGGGACTGTCCGAGGACGCAACAGTGCTCGACGTTGGCTGTGGCGACGGCCAGCGCACCCTCTCGAACATCGCTCCTGCGAATGCCGTCGGCGTCGACGTCGCCCGCAGACAGGCCGAACTCGCTCGTCAGGCAGCTCCCGAAGCGTCCGTCTTCCAGGGCGATATGCGCTCGCTGCCGGTGGGTGCGGACACTGTCGATGCTATCACCGCCTACCACGCCGTCTTTCACGTCGACCGTGACCGCCACGATGCGGTCTACGAGGAGTTCGCCCGCGTGTTGAAACCTGGCGGTCGAGTGTTGATGACCGTCGGCTCCACAGCCTACGAGCAGGTGCGCTCGAACTGGCTACAGACCGGTGAATCGATGTACTTCAGTTCGCCAGGCAAATCCACGACACTGACCCAGCTCCGTGCGGCTGGCTTCGACATCGTCTGGGAACGACGTGTCGACGACCCACTCGGCAGTTCCGTCCCCTTCGTTCTCGCTGAACTGCAGCCGTGACGGCCAGTTCGACGCTCGTCGAACGATTACCCCATAATCTTTATCATGCCGTCAACTGACTAGCAGACCATGGTTTACAAGACCGGGAACAAAACAGTAGACGACGCAGTCGAACGGGTGGTGGCCGGTGAGTCACTCGACAGACGTGACGGGCTGGCGCTCATCGCACAGCCGGTCGACGACCTCGCGCCGGCGGCCGATTACGTCCGTTCGGAGTTCGGTGACGACACGGTCGACGCCTGCTCGATTGTCAACGCGAAAGCAGGCGATTGCGCCGAAGACTGTGGCTTCTGTGCACAGTCTGTCCACTTCGACACGGGTATCGAAACCTACGGATTTCTCGACCCAGAGGAGATTCTGGCGGCCGCAAAGCGAGCCGAACGCGACGGTGCACAGCGGTTTGGCATCGTCGTCGCAGAGAAGGGCGTCTCGAAAGAACACCGCCCAGAGGAGTGGGAGGAGGTCATCCGCGCCATCCGCCTCGTCCGCGACGAGACTGACGTCGAAGTCGACGCCAGCCTCGGCATCCTCACACGCGAGGAAGCCGAAATTCTCGTCGAGGAAGGCATCAATCACTACAATCACAACATCGAGACCTCACCCCGCTACTTCCCGGAAATCGTCGATTCACACAGCTTCGACGACCGGGTCGAGACACTCGAACTCGCCAAAGATGTCGGGATGGATCTGTGCACCGGTGTCATCCTCGGCATGGGCGAGACGCCGACCGACCGCGTCGATGCCGCGATGGCACTCCGGGATATCGGCATCTCCTCGCTGCCGGTGAACGTCCTCAATCCAGTCGAGGGAACGCCACTCGGCGAGAAACTCGGGACGGACGCGGCGATTACGACACAGGAAATCGTCCAGACTGTCGCGGTCTACCGACTCCTGCACCCCGAATCGCGTGTCAGACTGACCGGCGGCCGTGAGGAAAACCTGGACGCCGACGAACAGCACCTGCCGTTCGAGGCCGGTGCTGACGGGATGCTCACCGGCGACTATCTCACGACCGGCGGGCAATCCCCCGGCGACGACATCGAGGTTATAGAACGAGCCGGCATGGAGCCGAATATGGACGCAAACGAGTTCGACACCGAGGCGGTCAAGCGCCGCGGCGACGAACAGGAACCGGACATCGAAACAGCCGCTGGGACGGCGACCAGCAACGCAGAACCTGGAGACGACTAACTATGGACGACATCACATTCGCAGTACTCGGAACGGGCGGTATCGGCCGACGGACACTTGAAGTCGCACAGTACAAAGACGGTGTCACCGCCGTCGCAGCCTGTGACCGAAACGGCGTCGCTATCGACCACGACGGACTCGACACGGAGGAACTACTCGATGCGACGGAGGGCAACATCGCGAGCGGCCCCGAGGACGACGTCGCAACTGACGGCGGCGCAACGTCCGCTGGCGGTGCATCCTCCGAGGCTGTCAAACAGGCCGGTGAAGACGCCGGTATCGTCGCCTCCGCACAGGGCAAGCGCACGGAGACGCCGATAGACGACATCATCGCCGAAAGCGACCACATCGACGCCGTGTTGATGGCACTCCCGAATCTCGAACACGACTTCATCCCGCGGGTCGCCGAGCGCTTTGCCGAGGCGAACTACGAGGGTGTCCTCGTCGATGTTCTCAAACGCTCCCGCGTCATCGGCATGCTCGACGACCGCGAGGA
>CAZFOF010000140.1:0-1723 GCA_964520265.1 uncultured Halobacteriales archaeon
GTTCCCTCGCCGACTCTCGCGAACCCTTCGGCTTCGCTCAGTCCCGGCGAGTCCATGATTCTTGACCGCGAACAAATGCCTGAGCGGTGCAAATCGTCGTCGAAATCTGAATTTGACCGCGTGGAAGTCCCAGCGCGAGCGAGATAGGCACCCATCCTGAGAGGGGGAGATGTTTTGGACTAGCAGTATATTGTTCTCGCAAGAGTGTCGGCGAAGACACTCTGGTGGACAGTTCTACGGTATCCTCGGACGTGGACAAAGAACGAGATGTTTCCGTAGCGGGGCAGCCTACACTTCCTCGATGTGTGCTCTGACTGTTTCGACAGTCTCCTCGTCGAGTTCCAGGTCGGGATGTGCCTCTGCAGCGTGTGCTTCGGCAGCTTCGAGAACTTCCTCCTCTGTCGCTTCGGTAATCGACGCATCGCAGCCGTCCATAATACACGTTAGCTTGTGTGACATTGCAACCATCCATAATGACACAGAGTAATTGACTTTTCGGTCGGTTATAACCAATTCCCCGGGTCTACAGCGGGTGTGTCTCTCGAATCTGTGTCTCAGACCGCCGGAAGCTAGCTGTCGGTGCCTTCCTGATTCCACACCAGTTCAGCCGTAAACTCATGTGCGAGCCAGGCTTCTGCCCGGGAAAGCCGATACTGAACCGTCGATTGTGGAATATCCAATTCCTCGGCAAGTTCCTGTGTCGTGACCTGCCGGGGCGTTTCGTAGTATCCACGCTCGACAGCCTTCGTGAGCATTCGTCGCTGTTCGTAGGGGACATCGTCCACGGAAACGACGGTATCTCCCCAGCCTGTGGGGTCAGTCAAGTGGTCAAGTTGGAGCCTCAGTCCATCCCGAAGGTCGGCCTGAAGTGTATCGTAGAGTTCCCCGACCATCGTCTCATCCGGGACGAGAATCCGCCATCTGTACTGGTTTCTCCGACGCTCGGCATCGAACAACAACCCATCACCGAGATGGGTCGTTGCGAGGACGGGTATCGAGTGACAGTCACCGCCATCCACTCCATACGCGTACACCGTTCGACTCGTCTGTCCGCTAGAAAGGTACTCGTACGTCCACTCTGTCTGACACCGCTCGGCATCGAGACATTCGTTACAGTACGACGGGTCGAGGAACACCTCATCGAGACGATCGAGAGCGGGTTGCGGGCCCGTCAAACGGTTGAGACACCAGATGCTCTCACCCGCAACGCCGCAGGAGAGCAACGTCATGGCGACATCCTCGTATTCGATGAATACGTCTGCAATCGGGTCTGTCCCCTCGTCGTACGTGACGGTGAAAACGAACTCTTGCATTCGATTCGAGTGAACTGTGCAATCGCGCTTCAGTTAGTTATTGGTTGGTTATGACCAAGACAACCGAGTCGAACCGACTGGCACGGGAGCCTATTCGTTGCGACGCTCTTCGTCGAGCATACGGGCTTTCGTGTTGATCTCTTCCAGTTCACGGGTACCCTCCGTGTTTCCACCGCCATGCGAAAAGCGGACAGAAAAATCGAGCTGGGAGGGGATAAATCGACGCTCCTCCGAGTTATCACCGTCTGGCGTCTGTCCGAGTAAATTCCCAAGCCATCGGACGATGGTTCGCAACATATCTTCAGTTTTGCGGGCGAGCAGTATTAGTCTTCATCCCGTTATCGGCGTTTGATTTGCGAAGACACGGGTTCTCGTAGACAGAACGTATTCCCAAGACCAGCGCACCTGAC
>CAZFOF010000140.1:1823-6255 GCA_964520265.1 uncultured Halobacteriales archaeon
GATGGTGTCATCCGATATGTATTGGCTGGCCGCCCAACGTGCTTACTGCGTCGCAAAGTAGTACAGCGGGACGAACCCCGGAAGAATAAACGGCATGAAGACAGGGCCGGGAATCGCCGACTCTGTCCTCCCGAGTCCGACAATTCCGACAGTTGTGACGATGAGATAGCCGACACACGTCGCGAGAAAACCGTCAGCCATCCCGAGAAACAGAAAGGCGACTGCGAGAGCAAGTGTCCCAATCTGCCCCCACGCTCCGAGTCGACAGAGTGTGGTTGGCTCGACATCCATACATACTCATTGTCGGTGGCGAGTGATTACTGTGCTGTATGTCGTCGTCTGAACCATTTTTAAGGAATCTTCCGAAATAATCTGCACATTCAGCGGTCGGCAAACCGACCAACGACGAGTAGTTATCAGAATTGAATTCCCGTGCAGTGCCTTTACAACCACATAGGCGAGTGACGAGTGTAACCAACATGGGGACACAGGGACTACCAGAGCGGGCATGCATTCAACGAGGGAGTGCCGTTTTCGTAAGTGGACTGGGGGCTATAACGACCGTCCTTGCAGCGACACACATCATCGCGCCTGACGAACCACTGTTTGGAGCGTTGTTTGCGGCCATTACGACGGTCTTTGGCCTCTCACTCGTCTACGGCGGGTATCGACTGCGATACCGCAGTGATATCGACAGCCAGCACCATCCCAAAGTTGCGATGTGGACGTTCGCAGGGATGGTTCTCGTTGGCGTCGTGCTCGGGATTATGATACTGTACCAGGTCGCCGAGGGGGCCGAAATCGAAGACCCACTGTTTTTCATCGGCGGCACGGTGGCCGTCGGTGGTGTCGGTGGGTTTCTCATCGGGACGAACAACGCCCAGCGTGCGAGTCGAGAACAGGAACTCCAGCTCCAGAACAACCGCCTGGAGGAATTTGCCAGCGTCGTCTCGCATGACCTCAGAAACCCACTGAACGTCGCACAGGGTCGCCTGGAGATGGCACAGTCAGAGCACGAAAGTGAGCATCTCGACTGTGCCACACAGGCCTGTGACCGGATGGAACGACTCATCGAAGACCTCCTGACACTGGCCCGTGAGGGAGCAAAAGTACAGAAGACAGAGACTGTCGACATCGGTGTGCTCGCAGAGAAGTGCTGGGAAACAGTCGAGACTCCCGAAGCGGACATACGCGTCGAGATGGAGCAGTCGGAACAGGCAGACCGGAGCCGTCTCCGACAACTGCTGGAAAATCTCTACCGGAACGCAATCGAACACGGCGGCGAGAGCGTCACCGTCACAGTCGGCGAACTGGACGACGGCTTCTACGTCGAAGACGACGGTTCGGGGATTCCATCTGACCAGCGTGAGTCGGTGTTCGATACCGGCTACTCGACAGCAGACGATGGCACCGGGTTCGGTCTGAGTATCGTCAAACAGGTGGTGGAAGCCCACGGCTGGGACATCGGTGTGACAGAAGGTGCCGACGGCGGCGCACGGTTCGAAATCACCGGCATCAAATCCAGGCGGTAAGTTCGTCGCGTCTTTGCGACGAAAAATTCGACCGCGAAGGAACCCAACCGCTGGGCGAACGTAAGAAAACGGACAGCTCAATCCCTCTGCACGAACATCGAGAATTGACAGGACATCCAGAGTGGCCACGACAGTCGTAGAGAAACCGGGACGCTGTTGGTTCCCCCCACACGAGAGAGGATATGGAAAGTTTCCAGAACACCGGACAGCCGGATTGGGACTGGTGGGGTCGTCTCTGGCCGACACCGGGTGCGACGCTCCGAAAACTCGGAATCACTGAGGGAACAACCCTCGCGGAGGTTCCGTCCGGAAACGGCTACTTCGCGCTGCCAGCAGCCCGAATCACCGACCCTGCGACTGTCTATGCACTGGAGTTGGACGAGTCGTTGCTCGAAGAACTCACACATCTCGCAACTCAGCAAGGTATCGACAACATCGAGCCGCTGCACGGTGACGCGAGAGAGCTAGACGACCATCTCCCCGAAGCCGTCGATACCATCCTCGTCGCGAACACACTACACGGTGTCGCACAGCCGGAATCCTTCGTCGAAAAGGCCGTCGACGCACTGGATGAGGATGGCCGACTCGTCATCGTAAACTGGCTCGACGAGCCACAGGAGACGACGACAGTAACTGGTGAGCCACGCGGCCCGCCGACCGACCTGCGCCTCTCGCCCGAGGAGACGACCACTATCGTCGAGTCAGGGAGTGAAGCAACTGTCCATCAACGGGTCGAGTTACCACCGTATCATTACGGACTGGTCTGCAAACGATAAGCCGAAAAGTAGAGTATTAGGGCTGTGAAACGTCGATAGTCGACACCCTGATGACGGCGTTCTCCGCGGAACACCGCCAGACGTTGTCGGAGCCACTGACAGCCACCCAACTGGAACCGAGATGCCGGTTCCACACGTCCGAGTTGCGCATCCCGGAGACGTTGAGATACACCGTTCCCGAGATATTGGTCTCCGAGTAGACGAGTCCGCTGTTGTTGGCGTTCCTGTCGAGGTCACCGAAGATTCGTATCGAGTCCCCGTCGGAACCCGACAGTGACTGGCCCGGTACAGTGTCTGTTCGGATGCTGAACTGGGAACTCCGGGAACTGGTCTCCGAGAATGTGCCGGTCAGGTTCACCACGGAGACAATCGCCGTGTCAGAGGGATTGCTCGTACAGCGAATCGCCGGCTCGTACAGTGGGTTTGCGTTGCTCGAACTGAACACCGCCCCGGCCTCGTAGGAGAGGACTGTTTCGCCGAAGGACATGTCCAGCCGGTGTTGAATCGAGCCGAGCTGGTACGACCAGCTCTGGTCGGCACCTGACGCCCTCTCGACGCGCATCCAGAGTGTCGAATTGTTGCTCGTCTCGACAGTACCGCCAGCCAGCGAGAGCTCGGTCGCTCGGAGTTGTTCGCCCTGGCGGTGAAGGTCATCCAGCGTGGCTGCGAGTGCGACCATCCCCCGCTCAGCGTTGTTGACCTGCTCGCGGTCACGGAACTCGGTGAGGTTGTCGACACCGACAATCGACACCGAGGCAATCGAGAGGATGATGATACTAAAGGTCAACACGAAGGCTATGACATCGGAGACACCACGCTCGTCGTCGAACATTACGAACAACTCCCGAGAGTGATGTACTGGTCAGTTCCGTCCCAACAGAGCGAGACGTCCGGGTTCTCACTGCGCGTGAAGGACTGTTCCATCGGTGTGTCCGTCCGCATTTTGACACCGACCGAGTCGGGCACTGCAGACGAATTCATATACAGTGTCGCATTCGTCGACCGGCCGGCACCTTCGGTTATGAGCGCAATGTCGTAGGGCTCACCCGTCACTCGCGGCGGATAATTCGCCGTGAGACTCGCGTTGACCTTTTCGCCAGTTACGCTCAGTGAATCCAGTCGGTCGACGAGCGAACCGAGGTCTGCACTGATATCCCGGAGTTGCTCGCGAGCGGCGGTCTCCTGTTGTGACTGGAGATAACCACCGGCAGCAATCAGTAGCGTGGTGACCAGAATTCCCGTAACTGCGAGTGTGAGCGTGTGCGATACCGCAATCGAGACGGCGCGTTCGTTATCTCGCATGGTCATGACCCCGTCCGGTTGTAGAGCGTGAACGTTGATTCGTAGCTGATACTGGAACCGACGTAGGTGACTTCGAACGTGGGATTGATGATGGCGTCTTCGCGCCGAACCGGGGAATCACCGCTCGTGATAGGGGCCGCATTTGACAGCGATACGTCCCCTACTGCGGTGAACGCATACGTGCCGCTCGTCTGCCTGCCGTTTGTTACCGCTAATTCGTACGGAGGGGTCACACCCGCTCCCAGTTGCAGACGGTCACACTGTATCGTCGAACCCGTCGTGTTGGTGACAACCGGTCGCCCTCGTTCCTCCCGAGTGGAGATGTGAATCTCATCCGCTGTATCGCTAGGCGAACAGAGACTCCGGTTTGCCACCCCATCACCCTCGACACGAACGCCGTCTTCTGAGACATTCATCCGCCATATGTCGCCACTCGCTCCGGTAGCTGTAAACGTCGTCGGCGTCGCGGTTAGACGGGTCAGGCTCAAGTTGGCGACGACCACACGATCTACGTCAGTGAACATCGTCCAGTTCCCATCACTGCCGGAGCTGGACAGGTTCCGGTCGCGTGCCTGAATGACACCATCACCGCTGACACCTCCGGTGTAATTGAGTGTCACCAGCGCATCGGAGGATTGACTCAACAGATCGCCATAGAGCGTTCCGAGTTGCTGCCGGGTACCGTTTCGAAACTCGTCTTCGTCGAGCGAATTGAGATACGGTTGTGGCGACCCGAAGTCGTCGATTGCACTCGCCCGCTCGAAGTACTCTCGCAGTCCCTCTTGCAGTTCGTCGTGTGCGTACTCGATTTGCTGTGTGTCC
>CAZFOF010000141.1:0-516 GCA_964520265.1 uncultured Halobacteriales archaeon
GGCTGTAAGGGCTGTAAGAGCGACTGTCCGACCGGTGTCGACCTCGCGAAACTCAAAGCCGAGGTCAAACACGAATACCACGAGAGAGAAGGGACGAGCCTCCGCACGCGACTGTTCGCCAACATCGACACCGTCTCACGCATCGGGAGTCTGTTCGCGCCAATCTCGAACTGGGCACAGAAACTCCCCGGCTCAGAGGCCATCGCAGAGAAGTTGGGAATCGCACCAGAGCGGTCGCTCCCGCATTTCGCCAGTCAGACACTCGAAGACTGGTTCGAGCAGCGGACTCCCCGCGTCTCGGCGGAGGAAGCCGACCGGAAGGTGGTGCTGTTCCCGGATACGTACACGAACTACAGCTATCCCGAACCCGCCAAAGCAGCAATCGACGTGCTCGAAGCGGCGAACGTCCACGTCGACATTCCTGAGGACGTGGTACCGACCGGTCGTGCGGCGTTCTCGATGGGCAAACTCGATACGGCAAACGAACGCGCCAAACGGAACGTCCAGGTGCTCTTG
>CAZFOF010000141.1:526-811 GCA_964520265.1 uncultured Halobacteriales archaeon
TTGCCGTACATCGAGAACGGCTACTCCGTCGTCTTCATCGAACCCTCCGACGCCGTGATGCTCCAGGACGAGTATCTCGACCTGTTGAGCGGTGCTGCAGCCGAACGTCTCGCCGCCAACGCGTACGGCCTCTGTGAGTATCTCGACACCTATCGCATCGCGGACGACCTCCATCTCGAAGCCCCTCGGGAGACGCTGACCTATCACGGCCACTGCAACCAGAAGGCGCTGAACAAAGACCACCACGCGGTTGCCGTCATCCAGCAGGCGGGCTAGCAGGTGGAT
>CAZFOF010000141.1:821-6240 GCA_964520265.1 uncultured Halobacteriales archaeon
CGAAGGCTATCGGACGGATTCTCTTCGAGAAGGTCGACGACAGTCCGGGTGAGACGGTCGTCGCACCAGGCGCGTCCTGTCGTACCCAACTCGGCGACAGAGACGGCAACAGCGACCGCCCGCCCCACCCGGCGGAGAAACTCCGCGACGCACTGGTCTGAGACTGGTCGCTACGAGAGCGGTTCGACCAGTTCGACGACGTGTCCGTCAGGGTCTTCGATGAACGCCGTTCGCGCACCGGCGGGGTCGTTGTCGGCCGGGGCCTGCACGACACCGTGGTTGTCGATGCGGTCGAAGGCAGCGTCAACATCGTCGACCGTGACTGCGAAGTGGTCGTAGGCGGTGCCGGCGTCGAACTCCTCGGTGCCCTCCGTATCCGAGAGCTGGAGTTCGAAGCCCTCACCGTCGGTGACGTAGACGTTCTCCGTCTGGCCGTCTTCGGTAGTGAACTCCCACGAGCGTTCCATGTCGAGTTCGTCGACGTACCACTGTGCGATGCGGTCGGCGTCCGAAACGTTCAGACAGACGTGGATGACGTCCATACCACACCTGTGGTTTCCCGGGTCTTAAGCGGGCCGACCTGCGCCACTCAATCTCCTCGGGCGACTGTACCGTCTGTCGCCTGCTTGACGCCGCTGAACTCGAACCGCGCACCGCCGTCGGCAGACGGACAGACGGCAATCTCCCAGCCGTGCGCCTCGGCGATGTTGCGGACGATTGACAGCCCAAGTCCGGTGTTCCCCTCGCGGTCGGTGTATCCCGGTTCGAGTAGTTGTTCCGGGTGGTCTTTGGAGAGGCCACGGCCGTCGTCGGCGACGTAGAATCCCGTTTGCTCCTCCAGCGGGCCGACCCGCACAGACAGTGTCCGGTCGTCGGTGTCCGCTGCTGGCAGCCCGTGTTCGATGCTGTTGCGAAACAGATTCTCGAAGATTCGTTCGAGGCGGTCTCTGTCGGCGATGACGACGATGCTCGCGTCCACGTCGAGTCTTGCAGGCTCTGTCTCGACGTGTGTCCAGGCATTGTTGGCTACGTTCGCCAGGTCGACCGCTGCAGTGTCATCGATGCTCTGGCCCTCTCGTGCGAGTGTGAGGACGTCCCTGATGATTGCACGCATCCGCTCGTGTGCTGCCTGTAACTCGGAGAGGTGGGTGTCGGCTTGCGGGTCGTCGACCAGTTCGTCGAGTGCGGTCGTCCGACCGATTGCCACGTCGAGTGGGTTCCGCAGGTCGTGAGAGATGATGCTGGCGAACTGGTCGAGCCGTTCGTTCTGTCGTTCGAGTTCGTGTTGCTGGTGTTGTTGGGCGGTAATATCGTGCAAGACAACGAGGTCGGCGACGGGTTCGTCGTCGGTCTGGATATGGGAGACGCGGACGTGGTAGTAGTAGGTGGTGTCCGCGCACTCGGCGCTTCCGATGCCGGCCTCACGCGCGCGAATCTGCTCCAGCAGTCCGGGGAGTTCAGCCAGCGCCGAGTCGAGCGAGTCGGGGTCGGAGTCGCCGACAAGCTCTCGAAATTCATCGTTGCATTCGATGACGCTGTCGTCCTCGCTCAGGACGACTGTGGGTTGGTCGATAGCCTCGACCACTGCACTCCCGCCAAGTTCCAACTCACCCATTGCCCATCTTTTGGGTCTTGAGACTGATATATCTGCCCGGGCAATCCGAAATCGGAGTGTTTAGGCCCACCTCTCCGCTACCGGCTTCCATGCCCGTTCCGAGAGGCGAATTCGACGACTTGCGACCGCTGTCCTTTCGAACCCCCGGTGAAGTACTCGACGAGGACAAACTGTACACGATCTACGAGATTGCACGGCTCTTGCAGGGACTCGACCCGGACACTGAACTCGACGTCGAGACGGAGAACGTCCTCCTCGATTGGGCGATTCCCTGGATGATGAATCACACTGACGAGTTCGTCTTCGCGGAACCCTCGGCCGATACCGAGCCGGGACGGTACGGTCTCAGCGAATGAATCTCCTCGTTGTCGGTGATCGGCGAGTTGACGCAGGGAAGACGACGTTCTCTGCCGGATTGCTCGCCCGAACCGGTGCGGTCGGGTTCAAACCCCGCGCCGGCAACGACTACTGGTATCACCACGACGATTTCAAACACGCCAGCGAGCGCGGCCGTCTCTACGGCAAGGACGCCCGAACGCTGGCGGCGACCAGTCCGGGCACGCTCGACCCGGAAGACATCAACCCGGTGCATCGCCTCTGGCGACCCGCGCCCGGCGGTGGGTCGGGACTGCTCGGACAGGATGACAGAGAGTTTCTCGTCGACCGTGCAGGCGGCCGCTACGTCGTCAACGATACCGTCGAGTTGCCGGATGCTCTCACGGCAGCACTGCCGCTGTCGAACGCCATTCCCGTCGGTTCGGTCGAAGACCTCAACCGGGCGATGGAGCAGTACCACCTTGCGGCACTGGACTCCCTCGCCGAAGATATCGCGAACACCGGCCACGCTGTCGTCGAATCCTACAGCCACGTCGCACGGCCGTTGCGAACGCTCGACCCCGACGCAGTTGCCGTCATTGGCCCGCGTCGCGCCCGCTTCTACGACGGCGACCGCTATATGCGGGCCTGTCAGGTCGCCTCTCGGAGTCCAGAGGGTGGGACACTGGAGGAACGCGTCGATTCCGTCGTCGAATTGGCCGACCCGGTGGAGACGTCGGCGCTCCCGCCGCTCGACAGCCAGCAGCGAAACAATCCTGACGCCATCGCAGACGAGTACGACGACGCCTACGACCAGTTTCTCGCCGTTGCAGAGTAGTCAGGCGCGCATCCGTGCCGCCTGCAGTGCCAGTTCGATATCGGTGTGTGGCGTCGTCGTCACGCTGGGGCCGTGGCCGGTGTGCATCTCTTCGAGTTCTTCGTCGACGGTATCGAGGAGTCGACCCAGACTGTCAACGAGGAGCGCGCGGTCACCCTCTTCGAGGTCGGTGCGACCGAAGCCACCGTTTGCAAAGACCAGGTCACCGGCAAACAGCGTCTGTGCACTCTGTGAGTAGAGACAGAGGTGGTCGTTTTTGTGGCCCGGCGTGTGCAGAGCCTCGTACTCGTCGTCGCCGAGCGCCACGGTCTCGCCGTCTTCGATTTCGTGGTCGACACCGTCGAAGTCGGTGTCGTAGCCCCACACGTCGACGCCGAAGGCATCGACGACGCTGTCGAGGTTCCCGATGTGGTCGGGGTGGGTGTGCGTCAACACGACGGCGTCGATATCGTCGACGTACTCCTGGGTCGCGCCGACGACATCGAAGTCGTTGCCAACG
The DNA here is from genome assembly GCA_964520265.1 of uncultured Halobacteriales archaeon. Lineage (GTDB taxonomy): Archaea > Halobacteriota > Halobacteria > Halobacteriales > Haloarculaceae > Salinibaculum. Next base: position 4,089 of record CAZFOF010000141.1, read on the forward strand.
TCGACGAGGACGGTGCGCTCTCCGGTGACGAGAAAGACGTTGCTGGTAAAGCCCTGTTGGCCGGCGGCGAGATTCTGAATCATACACCGAATACGCCCTGGATTCGCCTTGTGGATGTCGGTCTCGTTTCGCCTTTGACACTGTCGGAGCCACGCTTACCCACAGGGCTATGTACGATGAAATACAAGGTTCGAAGCAGACATAGATGTCAGAATCGGACGCGCCTGTCGTACTTATCGTTGAAGATGAACCCGATGTCGCAGAAACGTACCGCCTCTGGCTGGAGGACGATTACAACGTCCGTGTGGCCGGAGACGGTGACGAGGCTCTGGAACGTCTCGATAGCGACATCGCTGTGGTGCTGCTTGACCGGATGATGCCGGGGCTCTCGGGGGACGAGGTGCTCGAACGTATCCGGGAGGATGAACTCGAATGTCGGGTCGCGATGGTGACGGCCGTCGAACCTGACTTCGACATCCTCGAGATGGGCTTCGACGCCTACCTCTCGAAGCCGGTCAAAAGCTCCCAACTCGGGGAAACTGTCGAGAACCTCCTCGAACGCTCGGAGTACGACAGTATGCTTCAGGAGTACTACTCACTCGTCGAAAAACAGGCCACACTGGAGGCGACAAAGAGCCGTACGGAACTCGTCGAAAGCGACGAATACAGCGAGCTGAAATCTCAGATCAAATCGCTGCGGTCGGAGCTTTCCGAGACACTTGGTGGTATCGACGACGACGAGGACTTCATCGCGACTATCCGGGGATTGAGCGATGCCGACCAACACTGAGCGTACAATGTACGACCTCTCAGACGCAGTCGACGTTGACGCGCTCCGTTCGGTAGTCCCGGGCACGAGCATCCTCGTGACTGGCCCAGCGATGATCGGCAAAGAGAACCTGGTCAAGGAAGTGCTGGCCGACAGCGCAACCGACAACGACGGTGTCGTCGCCGTGACGACTGGTGGCCGGGCCGAGGATTTCATCGCTGATCTCGAACGTCGCGGAGACGACGTCGACAGCACCGCCCTCTGTGGTATCGACTGCCGTGCCGACTCCAACCGAGAGGAGGTCGAACTCGACAGTGGCGCCTACGTCCACCGCGTGGCCGCTCCCTCGGATATGACCGGTATCGGTATCGGCATCACGAAATGTTTCGACCGGCTTCACGATGCTGGCTTCGACCGTGGCCGGTTCGGCCTGACGAACCTCTCGACGATGATTACCTACTCCGACCGACAGACTGTCTTCAAATTCTGTCACGTCCTCTCGTCGCGGCTGGATTCGGCGGAGTTTCTCGGCCTCTTTACCATCGACTCCTCGGCACACGACGAGCAGACACTCCAGGTCATCAAGCAGTCGTTCGACGGCGTCATCGAAATCGAGGAGCAGGACGGCACGCGACGCGCCCGGGTGATGGGTATCGAACCCGACCCCTCGGACTGGGTCGACCTCTGATACGGATTGCTGTAACTGTGTTCCGGGACGACGGCACGCCTTCGTGCGGTCAGTCCGGTACTGACGGACAGCAGTCCGTATGAGGAAGGAATTATGCCCCTCCGGGCCACCCGGAGTTGTATGAAGGTCGAACTTCTCGAGGCAACTGACGACCCCGAGCGCCTCATCTGCCAGAGCGCACGCAACGACTACATGGACGCCTTCGTCGGCGACCTCACGTTCGAGGAGGTCATGGAGACCACCGACGGCGATACGCTCGAAGCCAAACAGGAGACACTCATCCAGCATCTGCTCGACCACGGCCACTTCGGGCCGTTCGAACACCCTCACGCCACCTTCGCTATCGAGGGTGTCAGCCGGTCGTGTATGGCCCAGCTCACCCGCCACCGACACGTCTCCTTCGACGTCCAGTCGATGCGATACGTCTCCTTCGACGACGTCGACCCGGAGAACGTCCGCGATGGCGAGATGGTTGTCATTCCGCCGTCTGCGACAGACCCCGAGTGGACCGGTCGCAATCAGAAAGTCGGTGACATCGACGAGGAAGACGCCGAACGCCGCGAGGAAATCTTCAAAGATACCATTCAGGATGCCGTCGAGTCCTACCAGGAACTCCTCGAACTCGGGATGCCCCCCGAAGACGCCCGCTTCGTCCTCCCCATCGGGACGAAGGTCAACATCGTGATGACGATGAA
>CAZFOF010000142.1:0-6217 GCA_964520265.1 uncultured Halobacteriales archaeon
TCAGCCCGCCGTCGGGTGTCCTCCTCTAGGGGCCACGCGGCACCGGCAAGACGCTGAGGGCCAAAGCCGTCGCCAACGAGACGGACGCCAACTTCATCAGTGTTCGCGGCCCGCAACTCCTCTCGAAGTGGGTCGGCGAATCGGAGAAGGCAATCCGTCAGACATTCCGGAAAGCCCGGCAGGTCGCACCGACGGTCATCTTCTTCGACGAACTCGACTCACTCGCCCCAGGTCGGGGCGGCGAAGTCGGGTCGAACGTCTCCGAGCGTGTCGTCAACCAGTTGCTGACGGAACTGGACGGCCTCGAAGAGATGGAGGACGTGATGGTCATCGGCGCGACAAACCGGCCGGACATGATCGACCCCGCGCTCATCCGCTCGGGTCGGTTCGACCGTCTGGTGATGATCGGCGAGCCTGACACCGAGGGTCGCGAGCAGATCCTCAAGATTCACACCGAGGACTCGCCGCTGGCTCCCGATGTGAGCCTGCGCGAACTGGCCGAAATCACCGAAGGATTCGTCGGCTCCGACCTCGAATCCATCGGCCGCGAGGCCGCCATCGAGGCACTGCGCGAGGACGAAGACGCCGACGAAGTCGGGATGCAACACTTCCGGATGGCGATGGAGAACGTCCGGCCGACCATCACCGACGAGATTCGAGACTACTACGAGAAGATGCAGGAAGACTTCAAGGGCGGTGGCCCCGAACCGCAGGGCCGTCGCGGCGGCGGTCGTATCGGCTTCCAGTAACGACCGCACGACCCGATTTTTCGGCAGCCGTTTTTTGTGAGAGCGTAACACGGACAGCAGTCGCTAGAGAGAGACAACCGCGGGACTCGATATTCTAGTATAAAAAAGTTGCCGCCGTAATTCTGAGGCTGTAATTCCGTTCGTAGTTATACGGGGGTTGCCGGTGAATCGGGAAGTAGAACGATGTTCAGAAAGGCCCTCCAGCGAAGTACAGACTTCGTCACGGAACACAACCGCATCACGTTGCTCCTGATGGTGGTGCTGACGGCTGGCGTCCTCGCCGGAATTCCCCAGATTGACACAGCAAGTCAGGCCGGCGGCACCTCCAGTCAGTTCGAGGACATCGAGACAGTACAGAAATCACAGTACATCCAGGAACACTACGGCAACCAGTCGCGTGCACAGACGAATCGCTCGCTCGAACTCGTCTACGTTCGCGACGAGGACGGAGACGTCCTCTCGAAGCCGTCACTGATGGAATCGCTGCGCTACCAGCAAGCAGTCCAGGACAACGAGACGGTGGCGGCCGCTCTCCACGACAGTGGAATGCGAGGCATTGCGAACATCGTCGCGACTCGTGCGGCAGACACGCCGAACCCGACGCTGTCCGAGCAGATTAGCGCACTCCAGTCGACGAGTCCGTCTCGCGTGGAGTCACTCGTCGCAGATATCGTCTCGACGCCACAGGCGAGTCAGTTCCTGCCGACCGACCACGACGGCGACAGTCCGAGTGCGACGGACAGACGGATGGTCGTCGCGTTGACCACCACTGTCGACGAGCAGACCACCGAGAACGCGACGGCAGCGCTGTACGAGGCGGCCAACGACCGTGAGGCAGCCGGATTCTTCATGCTCACCAGTCAGGCGTGGGACGACTACCGGAGTCACTTCTTCGGTGAGATGGTCGAACTGGTGGTGCCCGTTGCACTGTTGCTCATCCTCGTCGTCCTGACGTTTGCCTACCGTGACCTCGTTGACATCGTGGTCGGCATGACCGGCGTCGGTCTGTCGGTGCTCTGGATGTTCGGGCTGCTCGGCTGGCTCGGCGTCGCAGCCGGCACCATCAGCATCGTTCCCGTCGTATTGATAACGGGGCTGAGCATCGACTTCGGCTTTCACGTGTTCAACCGGTATCGCGAACAGCGCGGCTCAGACGAGGGTATCCGCGAGCCGATGGGCAGAGGGCTCAATCTCACAGCGACCGCGCTCATCCTGGTCACCGTAACGGCTGCAATCGGCTTCATGGCAAACGTCGTGAACCCACTGCCTGTCATCCGTGACCTCGGTATCACCATCACACTGGGTGTCGCCTCCGCGTTGCTGTTGTTCGGGACGGTCGTGCCGGCACTGAAAATCAGCATCGACAGCCTCCTCGAACGCGTCGGTCTCGACCGTCACAAACAGGCACTCGGACACGGCCGCTACCTCCGTCCAGTACTCGAACGCAGTGTGACGCTCGCTCGCCGTGGCGCACCGGTCGTGTTGCTCGTCGCCATCGTCGTCGGCGCTGCCGGCGGAGCGGCCTGGGCGAGCCTGGACGAAGAGAGTTTCCAGCAATCCGACGGCGAGGTTGCAGAGTGGAAACAGCAACTCCCCGACCCCGTCGGCTGGGACGCCGGCGACGTGCCTTCACAGACGACCCACGTCGAGGAAACCTACCAGCCGGCAAGCGCGTCTGACGCGATTCAATCGCGAATACTCGTCGAGCGGTCAGTGACAGACGACAGAACGCTCGAAGATATCCACGCTGGCGTCGAACAGGTCAGAGGCGATAATCTACTCGTCGAGCAACCAGGGACACAGCCCGTCATCTCTCCGGTCACCGCGATGGTATCCGTCGCAGAGCAAAACGAGACGTTCGCAGCGGTCTTCCAGAATGCCGACAACGACGGCAACGGAGTACCAGACACCAACCTCGAAAGTCTCTACGACGAGTTCTATGCAGCAGACAGTGACGTGGCGAGCCGCGTCGTCGAGCGCACCGACGGCGAGTACCGCTCGCTGCTGGTGACGCTGGCTCTCGACGGTGACTACTCGGAGGCGACGAGCATCGTCGGTGACCTCGACAGCGCAACCGTAGTGATGGAAGGCGACGACGCACGGACGGCGACCGCTGCCGGGACGATGAGTCTCAACACCGCCGTCCTCGGCGAAATCGTCGGTGGCATCATCTTCACGATGGTTATCGCACTCGCGGCAATCGTGTTGACGCTCACACTCGTCTTCCGGTACATCCACCGGAGTGCGACGCTGGGTGCCGTCGTCTCCATCCCGATACTGCTCGTCGTCGGACTGGTCATCGGCGGGATGTATCTGCTGTCGATTCCGCTGACGCTGCTGACGGCACTGTTGATGAGCCTGGTCATCGGGATGGGCGTCGACTACAACATCCACATCGGTGACCGCTTCGCCGACGAACTTCGGGCGGGCGAGGCACCCATCCCGGCACTGCGGGCGGCCGTCACCGGAACTGGCGGTGCGTTGCTCGGGAGTACGCTCACGTCTGCCGGAGCGTTTGCGACCATCACGCTCGTTCCCCACCCGCAGCTACAGAGCTTCGGCGCAATCGTCGTCATCGCGCTCGTGACCGCCTTCCTCGTGAGCGTGCTGGTGTTGCCGAGCCTGCTGTTACTGTGGTCGCGCTACAGTGGCGTCGAAACCCCGGCCGCCGCCAGCACCAGCGAGCCAATCCCCCAGGATTGAGCGGCAGCCTCGGGGAAGGCCAGAAGTGGCGGGCGAAAGAGGAGACAGAACGACCGTTACTACAACTCGCCGAGTTTCCGCAGAAGCTGTCCACGGTACTCTTCGTCGGCGAGAACGCCTTTCAGTTCGAGGACGTTCCGTTCGAGTTTATCGGTCGCGACACGGAAGGCACTGTCAGCACCGTAGCCTTCACCGGAGCCGGCGGCCTGGCCTTTGTTGGTACGCAGGCGAATCTGGCACTGGATGAGGGGCGTGCCACGCATCTTCTCTTTGTGTTCGTGGAACCGGACGTGGGCGTGTTGTACCTGCATCTGCTGGTACTTGTCTGCGACTTCCTCGATGGTCTGGCGAATCTCCTGTCGGGAGATGGCATCCAGCAGGTTGATGTTGGTAATCTGTACGTCCAGATGCTCTTCCTCTGTAAACGTCAGCGCCCGGAGCACGTCGGTTTTGGTGATGATGCCAGCAACGAGTCTCTCGTCGTCTTCAGGCGTGACCACGAGTCCTGCGTAGTCGTTTTCGAGCATCCGTGCGACGGCGTCCTGTACCGACTCCTCGTAGGAGATGGTAGCCACGGGACTGCTCATCACGTCGTAGACAGGAATGTCGAGGACGCGATCCATGTCGCCGGCGCGCTCGCCACGCGTGCTCTTGTTCATATCTCGAACGACCACATCGACGATGTCGTGGGTGGTCACCATCCCGGAGAGGTAGCCGTCCTCGTCGAGCACTGGCAACCGGGAGACACCGTGCTCACGGAAGTGGTTGATTGCCTGCCCGATGTGGGTGTCCTCGGTCATCGTGACGACGTCGGTCGTGTAGATTTCCTCGACGGTGAGTGCATCGAGGTTATCGAGGACTGCGTCGAGAATCGCGTCTTCGGTCACGATGCCCCAGAGCTGGTCGGCCTCGAACACCGGCGCGAGTTTCGAACCACCCTCGACGAGCACGCGTGCGACTTCCCGCACATCGTCGGTTCGGTTTACTTTCGGGGCGTTGCGCATCAACGCCTGTGCCTTTGCATTGTCCTCGACGTGTGATTGTACAAGCTGTTTTTGCGTTATCACGCCCGCGTAGTCACCGTCTTCGGTGATGATAATCCCCTTGGGGTTGTCACGCTCGAAGATAGAGCGTACCTTCCCGAGTCTTTGATCGGCATCAACAGCAACGTATTCGCTGGTAGCGATATCAGCAATATCCATCGTAATCCCAATCTGGAACTTCGATACGCGGCATAATCAAAGTTGGTACATCACCTCATACTCCAGGAGACGGGAGCGGCCAGAAATGGCCGTGTTCACGGAAATCTCAGTGGTTCCGGTCGACGAAATAGGTCAACAGCCCGACCGAGAGGAGAAACGCGACTGTCGCGACGGGATACTGCGCCTGCGAGAGCGAGGCCGACAGCGAGCCTGCACCGAGTGAGCCAGCCAGTCCCGCAAACAGCGGAGCGGAACAGCTCACACAGGCAAACAGCCCAAAGACACCCGCGGCCGTGGCGCGGACGACCTGTTCGACAGTCAGCGCGACGAGCACACCGAGTGTCGCGTAGCCGACGACCAGAAACGGAACCAGACGCAGTGTCACGAACGGCCCGGTGTAGACCACAGCAGGCCCCCAGCCGGGCATCGCCAGATGCACCGCGAACCCGGCGTCGCCGACAGCCGACGAAAGCAGCCCGGCCGTCCACAGCAAGACGGCAACGTAGCCGACGCCGACGGCGACCGCAAGCGGGCGAACCGAGCCAAGCGATGGCCAGACACGCCAGAGAGCGAGCGCACTGGCACCGACCCAGACGAGGGGATAGACGAACTGTAACGGCGAGTAGATGACGGGGTCGACGGCCAGCCCGTAGCCAAGCGCAGCGCCAGCGACGACTGCAAGCGTCACCAGCGGACGCGTGTTGTCACGTGCCGACCGCTCTGCCGTCGTCATCGTCCCGTCGATTCACCCTCGGAGCGCGAGATGTCGAGCACGATGCCGATGACGCTAACGATACCGATGAGTGCCACGATGTAGGGTGTCGCTGGCAGGTCGATGCCGAAGAACATCCCCAGCACTGTCCGGAGTTCGAACCCAATTGCGGCGATGACGACCAGTCCGACCAACATCCCGCCTCGCGTGCGAACGAACTGTGGGATGGTCATGAAACCACCTCCAGGATGGTATCGACCACCGCGCCGTCACCAATCACGACGCGGGCTGCATGGACAAATTCGGGGTAGGCGTTGCCGCCGGGACCGAACAGGCCGCTGTCGTTGACGATTGCACCGAGCGGGAGCGCGTACGCGAGGACGACCAACACCAGTGCGATGGCCGCCCAGAGACGCATATTGTCGAGGACGCGCGGGCTATCCGTCGGGCCGGAGAGTGCCGGCGGGAGTGACTGTCCCAGCCCGGACGTCGTCGGGTTGCCCCACGAGAGCGCGATGTTCACCAGGAACAAAAGCGTCGAGAGGAACAACAGTGACCCTCCGAGAGCAATCTGCAGGCGCAACTCGCCGATGCTCCCGAAGACGGAGTCGAACGTGAACGACTGGTACTGGGGTTCGGCCGTCCGCCGGGGGACGCCGAACAGTCCAGCGACGTGCATCGCGTTGGACATCAGCGCCATCCCGCCGAACCACATGACGACCTGTGCAAGTGCAATCGGTCGCGAGTACAGCTTCTTGTTGGTAATCTGTGGCCACAGCCAGTAGGTACCGGCCATCATCGTCAGTGCAACCGCCGTCCCGACGGTGAGGTGGAAGTGGCCCGGCACCCAC
>CAZFOF010000143.1:0-1284 GCA_964520265.1 uncultured Halobacteriales archaeon
ACCTCGCTTGGGATGGACACGGAGAGTCTCGACCACCCCCGGAAGGGGCACAAACACCACATCTACACCATCAGCGAGATTATTCGAGCGGGTGGTATCGAGGAGGCCGTCGAGAGCGGACTCGTCGATTCGGGTGTGATGTACGAGTGTGTCGAACGCGACGTCCCCTACGTCATCGCGGGGTCGATTCGCGACGACGGGCCACTGCCCGACACCATCACCGACGCCGTCGAGGCGCAGGACGCCATCCGCGAGCAGGCCCACCAGGCCGACCTCGTGCTCATGCTCTCGACGCTTTTGCACTCCGTGGCGGTCGGGAACTGCCTCCCGTCCTCGACGAAGACCGTCTGTGTCGATATCAATCCCGCGACGGTGACGCAACTCCTCGACCGCGGCAGTGCACAGGCCGTCGGGATGGTCACCGACATCGGTACCTTCGTGCCGATGCTTGCGGAACATCTCTTCGACGAACGGTAACTCACCTGAGAGACCACAGACATACATACCCGAGCAGAGAGTGCATATCATATGGCAGACATCCTACTGATTATCGGGGTACTGGTGGCGGTGTTTGTCGGATTCAATATCGGCGGCTCCTCGACGGGTGTCGCCTTCGGTCCGGCGGTCGGCAGCCGAATCGTACGGAAGGTTACTGCTGGTGTGCTGTTCACTGTGTTTGCGTTCGTCGGGGCGTGGACGGTCGGCCGCAACGTCATCACGACGATGAGCAGCAACATCGTCGCGGCGTCGGCGTTCACGCTCGAAACGAGTGTCGGCGTCCTCTTTTTCACCGGACTCTCGCTGCTCATTTCGAACATCTACGGCGTCCCGGCTTCGACCTCGATGACGGCAGTCGGTGCAATCGTCGGGCTTGGACTGGCGACGGGGACGCTCAACGCCGCGCTGATGTTCACCATCGTCTCGGCGTGGATTGTCGCGCCGTTGATTGCCCTCTTCGTTGGGGCCGTCATCGGCCGGTATCTGTACCCCTATCTCGACGCCAAATTCGCGTTCGGTCGGCTCCAGGACCCGTTGATTGGGCTAGACAGGAGGTGGGCGATTCCGCGACCGAAACTCAACGAGAACGCGTCGGCCAGAGACCTCGGCGGTTCAGCACTCGTGTTACTCATCGCCTGCTATATGGGCTTCAGTGCAGGGGCCTCGAACGCGGCCAACGCAGTCGCGCCGCTGGTCGGGAACGGGGCCATCAACCCGAGTCCGGCGATTTTGCTGGCGGTCGGGGCAATCAGTCTCGGCGGGTTCACCATCGCCCGGCGGACGCTG
>CAZFOF010000143.1:1294-6198 GCA_964520265.1 uncultured Halobacteriales archaeon
CGACGACATCACCGACCTGCCGATTCTCGCGGCACTCATCGTCTCCACGACGGGAGCGACGATTATCACCATCCTCTCGTGGCTCGGGATTCCGGCCAGTCTCGCTGTGAGTACGACCTGCTGTATTATCGGTCTGGGCTGGGGACGAGCGAGTCGTGCACGAACACTCGCGGAGATGGCCGACCCGATGCCCTCCGAAAAGGAGTCTCCGGGGTTGACCACCGGAGCACTCAAAGCCACCCCGGCCACCGACGCGGACGAGACAACCGCCAGCCCGACGGTCGGTGAACTCGCGGAGGGAGAAGTTCCCAATCCCGACGCACAGGTTCCCGACGGCGGCGTGTCTCGCATCGGGCAGGAGGAACCCGTCGAACTGTCCGCAGAGAGTCTCTTCGACTCCAGCGCAACCGCTCGAATCGTCGTTCTCTGGGTGCTTACACCGACGCTGTCGGTCGTCGGGTCGTACGTCCTGTTTTCATTTATTACGTAACACCAGTCAGACGCCCTCGATGGTCTCGCGGAAGGCGTGAATTTCGTCCAGTGCCTCGTCGATTGTCCCAGCAACGTCGTCGCTGGCGTCGGACTGGATGTCGTCGAGTGCGGATTCGATGCGTGCGAGTCGCCCGTGGTCGGGTGCAGACTCGCGGTCTGCGAGCGTATCGAGTTGGCCCGCGAGGTCGTCGAGACGGTCGGCGGCCTCGCCGCTGGTGTCGTTTGCAGCCGATGCGAGCAGGTCGCTGCCAGTTGCTAGCTCTTGTCGTACCATGTCACTAGGTGCGACAACACCAACAAAAACGGTTTCGGTCAGTCCGACACCAGCGGGACGGTTCGCACCGGGAGGTCTGATTCAAGCAGGAGATTCTGTGCAGTCGAGCCGAAGACCATCTTGCCGACGGGCGTTCGCTTGCGAATGCCGATGACGTACTCGTCTGCATCGTGCCGGTCGCCGGCTTCGAGAAGGTCGATGATGGGTTCTTCACCGCGGACGAACTGGTCAGTGCCGGACTCGATATCGTCGTTGAGTCCCTCCTCGATAATTTCGAGGGCTTTCTCGCCCGTTTCGACATCCTCTGCAGTGGTTCGGTCGCCACCAGGGAGAGAGTTCACTGCATAAACAGCGTCGTCCTCGTCGAGAACCTCGTTGAGATACGGAACCAGTTGTTCACTCGTCGCTACGCTATCGGTACCGACTACGAGCCGTGTCATACACCGTCGTTTACCCCCCACACTGTATAAATGTACACCACCGTGTCCCACCGAGTGAGAACGACCCAGCCCGAAAACAATGACGGTCAGACGAGAGTGCAACAATCTGAGACCCAAATTCATTAGGTACCTAACTTACACAAGTCGACAACGTTTCTAGTAATCGTGAACGAGTCCCAGTTAAACAGAGGAAAGGCCATCCACAAGGAGACCGGCCAGACGTTTTACTACGCAACGCGTCTCCTGCCCCAGCGCATACGGACTCCGACGTACGTCCTGTACGGGTTTTTCCGGATTGCAGACGAGGTCGTCGACGGTGAACAGGGGTTGACCGACGCCGAAAAGCGCGCGCGTCTCGAACAGATTCGTGCAGCGGCACTCGGCGAGCGAGAAGCCGAAGAGCCGGTTGTCGCCGCGTTCTCGGAGATTCGCGAGAAAAACGATATCCCCGACGAGGAAGTCGACGTGTTCATCGACGCGATGCTCTCGGATATCGACACCGACCGGTACGAGACATACGAAGACGTAGAGCAGTATATGCGTGGTTCGGCCGCGTCGGTGGGTCACATGATGTGTGCCCTGATGGATCCAGACGACCGGGAACGGGCCAGTCCCCACGCCGGCGCGCTCGGTGACGCCTTCCAGTTGACGAACTTCATCCGCGACGTGCAAGAGGACATCCGCGACCTCGATCGGGTGTACCTGCCGATGGAGACACTCCACGAACACGGCGTGACCGTCGAGCAACTCCGCGAGGAGAAGTGTACGCCGGGCTTCCGGCAGGCGGTGCGAACCGAACTGCGCCGCGCCGAAGAACTCTACCGAAAAGGTGTCGCCGGCATCGAGCATCTTCCCGAGGACTGCCAGTTTGCGGTGTTGCTCGCCGCGACGCTGTATGCCGAACACCACCGGCTCATCCGTCGCCAGGACTTCGACGTGCTCTCGACGCGCCCATCGCTGTCGACGCCACGAAAGGCGATGGTCGTCGCACGGACGTGGTGGAACTGGCGGCGGTTCAACGACCCCGTGACCGTTTTCCGTCGCGTGAGTCCGATTCCGGACGACGACGCGACGGAGACGGGAACGGACGACCGTTCACACATCCTCCAGCCCGAGTAGCCGTCGACGCCCCCCTCCTTTTAGCCCGAGTGTTTTCCGAGTCCACGCCACACAGCGAAATCGAATCGGTCGAGCTGGAGCAAGCCGGTGGCGAACGCGAGTGCGATGACGACCGGGAGCCAGGCACCGTAGAAGGCGTTGACCACACCCCAGAGGACGACGAAGCTCACCAGGTCGTCGAGCATGAACGGACACGAGCGGACGCGAGCGACGAGGCTGTCGTACTCGAAGGCGGCGTCGACGAGCACCGTCGCGACTGTCGCACTCAGCACCCAGCCGGCGTAGTTCGACAGCGGGACGCCGTAGTAGACGCCGCCGCCGTAGTCCCAGAACCCAAGCCCGACGGCAGCGGGGTCGAGAACGAGGTCGACGGCGATGACGGTTGCAATGACGACCGGCAAGCGGACTGCCCCAGCCCGGGCGCGCTCGCCTAACAACAACAGACACAGCAGGTAACTGTTGAGCACCAGCGGGAGGAAAAAGACCGGTAGCCCGACCGGAATCGTGTCGAACACCATCGGACCGAGCGGAATGTCGTAGTGAAAGTCGCCGTAGGGGAATCCGGTGGTTGCCCCAACCCACTCGATGCCGTAGGCGTACGCGGTGAGTCCAGCGAGTGCGAGTGCGCCTTTCCGACGGATGAGCGGCAACAGCCCCGCAACCAGCGGGAGACGCATCACCAGCACACCCATCAAGACGAGATAGGGATTGAACGCGAGCACCGCGGGCAGGAGTTCCTCGGCGCTGGCGAGCAACAACACCGCCCCGACCAGCGGGAAGACCACGGCAATCGTGAATCTGTTCTCGTCGACGAGGCGGTCGAGCTGGCGCTGGAAGTCGAGACGGCTGGTCGGCCGGTGGTACTCAGCCATAGACGAGCCCCCAGATGGCACCCATCGTGAGAACCATGCCAGCGAGCGTGTTGAGTACCGGGAACCACCAGTACGCACGGTCGATGTCGACATCGGCCGTGACGATGCCGAGGATGAAAACGGGATAGACGGCGAAGACAGCACCGAGGAACGGATGGACGAGCGCCATCAGCGCGGCACCAGCCAGCCAGACGAGTGCGCAGTAAGCGAGTGCACCCCGCTCACCGAGGACGGTCGCAGTCGTCTCGATGCCAGCGGCACGGTCGGGGTCGATGTCCGGCACCGCAGAGAAGGTGTGCATCGCCATCGTCCACAGCCACGCGCCGGCGACGGCGAGCACCGGCGGAAACGTCCGCGCGACAGCGATGTAGGCGACGACGCCAGGGAGGATGTAGAGTCCGTTCGACAGCGAGTCCAGAAACGGCGTCGTCTTCAGCCGCAACGGCGGGGCGCTGTACTCGGCACCGAGTGCGAAAAACGCCATCAGCACGTAAGTGCCTTCGAAGGGAAGAAACGGCACGAAGAAGGCACCCAGGGCGGATAGCAGGAAGACGAGCATGATGACGATACCGTCGCCCCGGTATCTGACCTCCTTGCCCTCCTCGGATTTCTTCGGGTTGTGCTCGTCGACATCCTGGTCGAAGATGTCGTTGACACCGTACAGGAAGACGTTCGCAGGCACCAGGAAGTACAGAAACATCCCGACGGTCAGCGGTGTGAAGAAGTCGCCGACAGAGTCCGCAGCGTAGACGACCCCGACGATGACGGGGCCGGCCAGATAAAACCAGAAGCGCGGACGCGACAGCCAGAACAGGTAGCCGAACAGTGACTGTTCGGAGGGGGCGAGTGTGGCCAGCCGTTCGGTGACGCGCTCGCTCATCATTCAGCGTGGTGTTCGACGACTGCCGACGCGGTGTGCTCGCCGCTGATGAGACACATCGGCACGCCGATACCCGGCGTCGTGAACGACCCGGTGAAAAAGAGGCCGTCGACGGCCGAGGAGCGATTCGACGGCCGCAACAGCGAGGTCTGTCGGAGTGTGTGCGCGAGCCCGAGTGCTGTCCCCTCGGTTGCGTTGTAGCGGTCGCCGAAGTCGCTGACGCTGAACTGTTCCTCGACGACGATACGGTCGCGCAGGTCGACACCGGTGTGTTCGGCGATATCGGCCAGAATCTTCTCGCGGTACTGTTCGCGGACGGATTCTTCGTCGTGCAGTCCCGGCGCGACGGGGACGAGCACGAAGAGATTGCTGTGTCCCTCCGGTGCGACGCTGTCGTCGGTCTTGGAGGGAACACAGAGGTAGTACGCTGGCTCGTCGGGCCATTCGGGTTCCTCGAAAATCTGGTCAAAATGTGGCTCCCAGTCGGTCGGGAGGACGAGCGAGTGATGGGCCAGTGGCTCGACGTCGCCCTCGACGCCGAGATAGATGAGGAAGGCGGAGGGTGCGTAGGTGCGTTTCTCCCAGTAGTCGGCGTCGTACTGGCGTTCGTGTTCCGGCAGGAGTTCCTGTTCGGTGTGAGCGTAGTCGGCGTTGCTCACGACGTAATCGGGGTTGTAGGTCTCGTCGTCGGTCTCGACGAGGAAGCCGTCTTTCCGGCGGGTGATTTCACGGACTTCCGCGTCGGTCTCGTAGGTGACGCCGAGTTCCTCGGCGAGGTCGGCGATCAGGTCGACGACAGCACCGATACCGCCGTCGGGGTAGTAGAC
>CAZFOF010000144.1:0-5689 GCA_964520265.1 uncultured Halobacteriales archaeon
TCGTCGAGTCCCGTCTGTACCAGCGAGGACTCGATGCGCTCGAACCCACGCGAGACTTCCTCGGCGTCGACCTCCCAGGTCTCGGTGACGTACTCCCGGGCAGCCTCGATATCTGGCTGTAGCGTCGTCTCGAAGGTCGGGTCGTCGACGACCGGCGGGTCGAGGAACAACTGACGGAGGCGGTCGGCGTTGTCGATGTGGTAGTCCTCCGTCTCGAAGACCGTCCAGAGGTCGCCGTGTTCCTGCAAAAGCGACACTGCCGTCTTCGGGCCGACACCGGAGATACCCTCGTTGAAATCGGTGCCACACAGCAGCGCCACGTCGACGAGTTGTTCCCAGGTCAGGTCGTGGTCGGCCAGCGTGGCGTCGAAATCCATCAGTTCGGGGTCGCCGGAACTGGTCAGTTGCCGCAGTGTCAGCGGTGCGCCAAACAGCAACGAGTCGTAATCCTCGGTACCGGCGTAGTCGACCAGCCCGGTTCGTGCCATATGCGCCGCCTGTGCCTCTCCCTCGGCAGGTGCGTCGACGACGGGCACGTCCAGCAATCCGAGGAGTTCCCGCGTCGTATCGACAATCGTCTCCGTCAGACGCTGTGTGCGCGATTCGAGTCTGGCGACGGCAACTGCATCGTCGGCCTCTCGTGCTGTCTCAAGTTGGTCTTCGTACTTCTCGCGTTGCTCGCGACGCGCCGCCACCTCGTCGGCTTTCAGGTCGGTGACGGCACCGTCGAAGACGAACACCGGCGTCAGGTCGTGTTCGAAAAACTTCGGAAGTCCCTGGACGACGCCGACGAGATTTGCGACCTCAGTCCCGTCGCCGGTGGTGTAGACATCGCTGTCCGTCCACTTCACCGTCGTTGTCAGGTACCGGTACAGCCAGTTGTGTGCGTCGACGGCGACGACCGAATCGCCCACCTCCTCAAACGAGATGTCCTCGATGGCCGCGAGCGTGCGCAAATCCGCGTTTCCCATTGGGTGGCTGTAGGTGTCTCCCGGGTTTGAATCCCCCGGAGCAGATTGTAGCAGTAACGTTCAACAGCATTCCCGTTGTACAACAGACATATGACAGAGCATGGCGGACTCGTTTCGATGTTCAGGAACCCGGAATACACTGGCGAAAACCGCTGTCTCCCGTGCACAGCCGTGAATACCGTCATCGCGGGAGTGTTGAGCAGTGCTGTCGGCGTCGGCGTGGCCGTCATGACAGCTCCGGTGTTGGGTTCGGTCGCTGGACTCGGTGTGTTTGTTCTCTCACTGGCAGCAATCTACCTTCGCGGGTACCTCGTTCCGGGGACGCCGGAGTTGACGAAGCGATACCTCCCGGAGCGAGTGCTTGCCCTTTTCGGCAAGGGTACCGAGACAGTCGAACCCCAGACAGAGAGTGACATCGATCCGGAGGAAGTACTGGTTGAAATCGGCGCGCTGGAGGTCTGTGCAGACGGAAACGACCTCTGTCTGACGGACTCGTTTCGCACGGCGTGGCACGAGGAAATCCAGCGCGTCGAAGAAGCCGACGCCGAGCGGGAGCAACTTCTGGATATGCTCAACACGGACAGTGGCGAGGTGACCTACGAGGAGTTTGGCTCCGCGTTCCGAGCGCGCGTCGACGACCAGGTCGTCGGGAAGTGGGAATCCCGCGGTGCCTTCCTGGCAGACCTCGGCTCTGCGAACGTCCTCGAAACGCGGTATCCGGCGTGGGAGCGACTGTCACTCCAGGGCCGGAGTCAACTCCTGAACGGGTTGCGGCTATTCATCGACACCTGCCCGGAGTGTGGCAGTGCCCCCGAGTTCGGCACGGACATCGTAGAATCGTGCTGTTCGACACGCCAGGTGGCGACAGTCTCCTGTCCGTCCTGCGGTGCCCGACTGTTCGAGACGCAGGCAGTCTAGTCGGGGACAGCGACAGTCTCGGGTGGGTCACTGTTCTGGTGGTCGCGAAGAAACGACTGCTCGGCCTCGGAGAGGTCTCGGTCGCGGTAGCTATCGAGTCCCGACTGGTAGGTGTCCACAGCACGCGGTTCGTGGTAACAACAGACCAGTTCAGCGATGCCGGTTCGCTCGCCCGTGAACGCGAAGCCAGCCCGGTAGGCAGCCTCGTAGGCGAAGGGGTTGTTGACGGCGATACAGACGCTGTCGTAGCCACGGTCGAGTGCGGATTCGGCGGTGAAACGGAGCAATTGCGGGCCGATACCGTCGCCACGCCGGTCGAGACGTACCGTCACGTAGCGAAGACGCAGCGTGTCCTCGTCCGTCCGGTCGGGGTCGAACGCGACGGCAGCGAGACACGAACCGTCCTCGCGAGCGACCGCCTTGCCAGTCGTGGACATGACGAACTTGCCGGCGTAACTGAACTGCTCGTGGTCGAGGCGCAGCGTCGGCCCATCTTCCGGCCAGCCGAGCAACGCAAACTCCATACAGCTACCAGACGCGCGAGTCGGAAGTGTACTGCGCAGGCGTTTTGTCGACACCTGCCCAACATCGTCTCATGCATCTCGGTGACATCGGCCCGTTCGACCGGTTTGCCCGTCTGTACGACGCGGTCATGCCAGCGCCAGACCGGCCAGCGTTACGGCGCGGCCTCAACAAGGCAAAGCGACCACTGGAACGGGTCGTCGACGTGGGTGGCGGGCCGGGGCGGGCCGTCCGCGAACTCGACGCCGATTGGCGGCTGGTCGTCGACCCCGCCAGCGGGATGGTGCAGCGAGCGCAGTCACACGGCCTCCAGCCACTCCAGGGCGACGGGGCGCGTCTCCCGTTGCGTGCTGCAAGTGTCGACGCTATCCTCGTGACCGACGCCCTACACCACATCAGCGACCAGCACGGTGTCCTCCAGGAGGCCGCGCGCGTCCTGCGACCGGGTGGTGTCTTGCTCATCCGGGAGTTCAACCCAGAGACTATCCGCGGCCGAGGGCTCGTCTTCGGGGAACACCTCATCGGCTTCGACTCCGTCTTTCACAGCCCCGACGCGCTGGCCGAGAAGATTGCAGCGGCCGGGCTGACCGCGTCGGTGCTCGACCGCGGCTTTGGCTATACGGTCGTCGGCGTCAAACGAATCGAGAACAAACAGCCCAAGTCACCGGAGCGCGAATTGAGCGTATGAGTACGACCACCTCACTTCGGTCGCGGGTGGAACTGTCCTCCCGAGCGGCCGGGGTGGCAGTCGGTGACGCCGTCGCGCTGACTGTCTTTTTCACGCTCGGTGCCGAGAGTCACAATCTCCAGCCGTTTGCCAATCCCACTGTCGTCGCGGAAGGCGTCGCGCCATTTTTGTTGACGTGGCTGTTGGCGGCGACTGTCACCGGACTCTACGCGAGTCAGACGCTTCGTTCACCGGTGCAGACGGTAAGCGTCGGGCTCCCTGCGTGGGTACTCGCGGCGCTGGCCGGCCATGGACTCAGAGCAACTTCGCTGTTCAGAGGCGACACTGCCTGGACGTTTATTCTGGTCTCACTCGCCGTCGGCGGCGTCCTTGTTATCGGATGGCGGCTGCTGGCGACCAGGTTGTACGATCAGCAGTAAACGGCCGGTCGGAAAACCGACCGTCCAGCGCTCAGAGGGGCTTCACTCTCAGGTAACGATTGTCGGGATGTGATGACCCAGGGCGGACTCCATACGACACGGAATCATCGAAACTCGTCGACACGCACGGCAATACTCGACTGCAACCAAGCCTGGTGATTGTTGCGGTCATAGATGACGAACTCTTCGTCGCCGATATTCAACTCTGCGTACTGCTTTGGCTGGTCTTCGTCTGCAACTGGTTCGTTCGTGTCATCGGTTGCGTTGGTGGTCATGGTGTTCATGGTTGGCCGCTGGGCCACCACGATCCCTCCATATCCTACTACTGGGACGATGTAATTAAATACTCGCCCTCAGTTATCGGCCTTGATAACCGTACTCACCCCGTTGCATAATGCATTAATTTGTTATCAGTATTGATTACAGTATTGTCCAAGAATGCTTGGAGGTTCCCAAGTTCCTATATCCCGAGGGGTTGTACCGTGAGCCATGACAGCAACGCTGTTTTTACGAAGTGAAGATGTCAGCAATCTCGCATCGCCTGCAGACTACGTCGAGGCCGTCCGGGAGGGATACCGCCAGCGCGGCGATGGTGCGCCGGCAAAACCACGGACGCGACTCGACAGCGACTCACCACCGGGTTTTCTGACCGGCTACTTCGCCATGCTGCCGGAGACCGGAGCGATGGGTGGGTACACCTACGCTGCGGGCTTTGGCGGCAAAGACGCTCACTTCTTTCTCCCGCTGTTCGACGCCGAGAGCGGTGACCCACTGGCGCTGCTCGATGGGGCGAGTCTGAACCCCTTCAAGACCGGCGCTGCCGGTGCAGTCGGTGTCGATGCGCTCGCTCGCGAGGATGCAGACACTCTTGCTCTCATCGGAAGCGGCGCGCAAGCCCGCGGGCAACTGCTCGCAACGGCGACCGTCCGCGACCTCGACAGTGTATCGGTCTTCTCGCCGACGACCGAACATCGTGAAGCCTTCGCCACCGAGATGGACGATACACTCACCGCCAGCGTCACGGCAGTCGACGACGCAGAGACCGCAATCGCTGGCGCGGACATCGTCATTACCGCGACGAATGCCACCGAACCCGTCTTCGACGGCGACGTGCTTGAACCGGGAACACACGTGACCGCGATGGGACAGTACAACTCGAGACATCGGGAAATCGATACGAAAACCATCGCACGTGCCACGTACGTCCCCGACCTGCGCGCTCGCATCGCCCAAGACGCTGGCGCCTACATCCAGGCTCGCAAAGAAGGTGCAATCGACAACGACCACGTCCACGCGGAACTGGGGAAAGTCGTCACCGGTGCCGCCCCCGGACGACAGACAGAGGAGGATATCACACTCTTCGACAGCGGTGGAACGGGAATCGAGACGGTCGCTGCGGCACATATGCTGTACGAGCGCGCCGTCGAAGCGGGACGGGGCAAAGAACTCGACTTCTCACCCGCCAGTGAGGCACTGACTGGGCGTTAGAGAAACCCGGAGATTCCAAGCGCATCGACCAGTGACATTCCGGCGAGAAATGCCCCGACGAGATACCCACTGATTGCACCGCCGTTCAACAGCGGCAATCCAGCGTGGGCACGACCACGGAGCACCATCCGGAGCAACACGACCAGACCGATGATGGTTCCGACCATCGCGGTGGCCGCCGGCAGTGGAATGGTGACTCCCGGGAGTGTCACCCCGGGCACGTCACGGATGAAGAATCCCGCACTGGCGACCAGCACTGTCGGAATGACCGCATCGCCGAGACCGATGAACAGGGCATCTCTGTCGCCGATTCCCGGTCGTTCACCGTCTTCTCCGTCGTCTGTCTCATCTTCGCTCTCCTCGCTCTCGTCCCCGTTGGCGGTGTCCTGGTCGTCGACGTCGTCCGCCGCCTCGCTGTCTAGGAACGAATACGAAAGCGAGAGGGGGACGACGAGAACCACCGGGACGCGCAAATCCATCACACCTGAGGCCAGATCGAGCATATGCTCGGTGCCGTAGACGCTGATGGCGTCGTACACCGCCAGCACGGACAGCAACACCAGCGCGGGGAGAATCCCGAAATTGATGCCGAACAGGCCCGCTGCACCGATACCCATGACGACCCCCGTCGCGTCGATGACGTACCACTCCGGATAGAGATACAGTCCTGCGAAGATGAACAG
>CAZFOF010000144.1:5699-6112 GCA_964520265.1 uncultured Halobacteriales archaeon
ACAGTCCCGCAAAGACCAGTGCCCCGCCCAGATAGGCGAAGACGTTGACCGCTCCCACCCCCGCAACCTCAAGTGTGGGAAAAAGCACCTGGAAGACGTACCAGGCGATATACGCTCCAGAGAAGAGGATGAAAAAGCGGATGAGACCGTCGACGCCGTAGCGAAATGCCGCGAGCATGACTGCTGTGGCGACCAGAATCGCTCCGACGTAGAGCACGCTAATCGTCGGGTCGCTGGTGTCTTCGACGAACTGGTGACCCTGTGATTTGAACGGTTCGACGAGCGCCAACGCGCCGACCTGCACGGTGAGGAAAATCAACACGATACCGCCGCACGCGGCGACTGCTCGGTGGCGCTGTTCCATACCACGAGTCTCGACGCAAAGCCTGTTGAGGGTTTCGACCCGCAGACGG
>CAZFOF010000145.1:0-6094 GCA_964520265.1 uncultured Halobacteriales archaeon
TTCGCCACCGTCACCGAACGCCGTGCCGGGGACGACGGCGACTCCCTTCTCTTGGAGCAGGTCCTCGGCGAACTGCTCTGCGTCGCCTGTGGGACACTTCGGGAACGCGTTGAAGGCACCGCTGGCCCGGAAGCAGTCGATGCCCATCTCCGAAAACCGCGAGAGCACGTACTTCCGGCGGCGGTCGTACTCGGCTTTCATCTCCACGACAGCGTCGTCGCAGGTCTCCAGTGCCTCGATGGCCGCGTACTGCGCCGTCGTCGGTGCCGACAGCATCGTGTACTGGTGGATGCGATTCATCGCCGTCGTCGCTTCCGGCGGTGCCATCGCATACCCCAGGCGCAGTCCCGTCATGGCGTAGGCCTTCGAGAAGCCGTTGAACACCACCGTTCGCTCTCGCATCCCCGGCAGCGTCGCAATCGACGTGTGTTCGTGCTCGTAGGTCAGGTCGGCGTAGATTTCGTCCGAGAACACGGTGAGGTCGTGTTCACGAGCGAACTCGGCGATTGGTTCCAGTTCCTCTCCGGTCATCGTGGCCCCGGTAGGGTTGTTGGGGTAACACAGCACCAGCACGTCGGCCTCGTCTGCGCCGGCCTGCTGGAGCGCCTCGTAGGTGAGTTTGAACTCGTCTTCAGCGCGTGTCGGAACGTCGAGTACCTGTCCGCCGGCGAAGATAACGCCCGGCGTATAGGAGACGTAACACGGTTGCACGACGGCGACGGTGTCGTCGGGGTCGACCAGTGCCCGGTACGCGAGGTCGATGCCCTCGCTGGCCCCGGCAGTAACGAGTATCTCGTCGTCGGCGTCGTACTCCAGGTCGTAGTGTTCTGCGACGTGTGCAGAAATAGCCTCACGGAGGTCGCGCCGACCGCGGTTGGCAGTGTAGGAGGTCTTGCCCTGTTCGAGTGAGGCAATCGCGGCGTCGCGAGCGGCCCAGGGTGCAGTGAAATCAGGTTCACCGACGCCCAGCGAGATGATGTCGTCCATCTCCTCTGCCAACTCGAAAAAGCGCCGGATTCCCGACGGTGGCACTCGCTCGACTCGGTCGGCGATGTCGAAACTCATGGTGAAACTGACAGTCTATCGTCGTCGTCGCCATCACCGAACTCGATGCCGTTTTCCTTGTAGGACTCCATGACGTAGTGAGTCACCGTCTGCGTGATTTCGGGGACGGGTGCGACCTTCTCGCTGATGAAATGGGAGACGCGTCGCATCGACTCGCCTTCACATTCCATCATGAAGTCGTAGTCCCCGCTGACGAGATGGAGCGACTCGACCATGGGGAACTTCGCGATGCGCTGTGCGACGTCGTTGTAACTGGTCTCGCGGTCGAGGGTGACGTTGAGTTCGACGACGGCGCGGACGCGTTCGCGTTCGACCTCGTCCCAGTCGACGACGGCGCGATAGCCACGGAGGACGCCGTCTGCTTCGAGGGCTGCGATGGTCTCCGCGACAGTCTCGGTGTCGCTGTCGATCTGACGGGCGATGTCCTCGGCCGAATAGCGGGCGTTCTCCCGAATAAGCTCAAGAACGTCGTCGCGGGTGCTCATACACGTACGCCACCGTACCAGAAACATAAGGGTTGCTACACTCGTCTCTGTCATCTCCAAGCGGGTCGTCTGCCCAGAAGACTCAGAGTCTTTTTGTCGATTCGTACCTAACGGGGAGTATGCGTCAGGATGCGCTGGATTCTGGTTGGTCACTCGTCGCACAGCGCGACGAGGCAGCTTCACTTATTGCAACGCTCGTCGACCTCGACCCACAGCGGGAGTACACACGCTCTGACCTCGCAGAGCAAGCCGACGTGCCACTGAAGACGCTGTATCTCGTGGACACGCTGGAAGAACTCGTCGACGTGGGAATGCTCGAACGGCTCGACGACACAGACGAAGACACCGAAGCCCGGTTCGTCCTCAACGAAGACAGCGACGCCCTCGCCGCTGCTCGGACGTTCGACCGGGCCATCGCCGACCAGCTCGCCCTCCGCGCAGAGTGACGGCGAAACGGTCGCTCGAAGCGAGCGCCAGTCGAGACACATTAGTCTGTCCGCTGGCTTCGCTGTGATACAGTGGCGTGGTTCCGTGACTCACAGGCTTCGCTGGTCGTCGGACTAGTCGGCGGCTCACACGTCGTCAACCACATGTATTTCATGCTGTTGCCGCCGGTGACGACAGCACTCGCCAGTGACCTCGATGTCGGCGCCGCTCGCATCGGCCTGGCAATCGGAGTGCTCGGGTTCGTCGTGACGGCGCTGCAACTGCCCTTTGGGCATCTCTCGGATACGAAAGGCCGAACACTCCTGCTCGCGCTCTCGCTTGGCTTTGGGGCTATCGGTGCCGTCCTGACAGCGACGGCACGGAGCTACGAGATGTTACTGCTCGCCCAGGTTGTCCTCGGCATCGGCATCGCTGGTCACCATCCGGCACACTATCCGCTCCTGTCTGCTGCGACCACTCCCAGCACGCGCGGCCGCGCGTTCAGTGTCCATGGGTTCACGGGAGCACTCGGTTTCGCCGCGCCGCCAGCAATCGTCGCGGTCTTTCTGACACTCGGCTACGACTGGCGAGCACCGCTGGGGGCAATCGCCGTCATCGGCGCAGTCTACGCCGTGGTCTGCATCGCAGTCGTCCGCCGGTACGTCGACAGCGAGATTACGGCACCGACGGCCGCCAACCAGGGACAACAAGAGTGGTCGGTCGCCCGTGTTCGCGCACTCCCCGGACGAGCAGCACGGAGTCTCCGGGAGATGCTCTCGGATTCGGGTATCGTGTTGCTGACGGTGCTGTGGCTGGTTACCTCCATGACCGGGTGGGGTATCAAGACGCAGACACTCCCGCTGTTGACCGGCGTCTACGGCATCGAGGAAGCGACCGGGAACCTGCTCGTCTCGGCGATGTTCGTCGCCGGCGCAGTGTTGATGTTCGGCGGTGGCTGGCTCACCGACCGGTACTCCCCGAGTGGTGTCCTCGTCGCCGGCTATCTCGCGCTGGTCGCGGTGACAGGTGCGCTGGCCTCGGGCATGCTCCCCTACGTGGTCGTCGTCGGCCTCACACTCGTGCTTGCGGCGACAATCGACTACAGTCGGCCAGCACGCGCGACACTCGCCGACCGCTTCTCCGATTCGGACAACATCGGGAAGAACTTCGGGCTGGTGACCATCGGTATCTCCGGTGGCGGAGCAATCGCACCGCCAGTGCTTGGCTACGTCTCGGATTCGATGGGGACTGGCGCGTCGTTTCTCGCGATGGCCGGGCTGGGTCTTCTCTCACTTGCGCTTACCGCCGTGGTACTCCGTGTACACAGCGACCAACCCATCGGGAGTCCGCAACCGGGCGACGACTGACGGTTGCCGCGGGCCGAACCGCTTAGGCCGTCCAGAAATAACAGACAGATATGGTCGCAGCAGACTCCGTCGACGTCCTCGAACGCGGTGACAACGCACCGGATTTCGAACTCACAGGAACAGACGGTGACACCTACTCACTCGACGACTTCGGCGACATGACCGCTGTGCTCGTCGTCTTCACATGTAATCATTGCCCGTACGCGAAGGCGAAGTTCGACGAACTCAACGACCTCGCCGCCGAATACGAAGATGTTGCCGTCGTAGGCATCAGCTCGAACGACCCCGAAGAGTATCCGGAAGACTCCTTCGAGAAGATGCAGGAGTTCGTCGACGACGGTACAATCGACTACGACGCCTACCTGTTCGACGAGCACCAGGAAGTCGCAAAAGCCTACGGAGCGACGTGTACGCCAGACCCGTTCCTCCTCGAACGTGTCGAGGACGGCTTCGAGGTGGTCTACCACGGCCGCCTCGACGACGCGTTGAACCCCGACGACGACCCGAGCGAACGCGAGATGAAAGCGTACATCGACCGCGTGCTCGCGGGTGAGGAACTCGACGTGGAGTTCAAACCGTCCCGTGGCTGTTCTATCAAGTGGAGAGACGGCAACGAACCAGCGTACTGGAACTGACTCGCTGTGCGCTTGCGGTTCCGGACTCCTATTCCGGAACGGAACCGTTGACAACTCCATGCCAGTCCGACGCAGAAAGCGTGCCCGATACCGCCCACAGTTTTGCTCGTTGGTGCTGACTGGCTACATATGAACATGGAGTCACGATTCGGGAGTTCGTCGCCGCTGGTCGGAATGGTGCATCTATCGGCGCTGCCCGGCGCACCTCGGTTCGAGGGAACACGCCAGCAGATTCGGGGTCGCGCACTCTCCGACGCCTACACGCTGGTCGAGAGTGGCTTCGACGCACTGCTGGTCGAAAATTTCGGTGACGCGCCGTACTATCCCGACGACGTGCCGAAATACACCGTCGCTGAACTGACCGCAGTCACGCGGGAGTTGGGCATCGGTGTCGACTGCCCCTACGGCGTCAACGTCTTGCGCAACGATGCAGCGGCGGCGCTGTCGGTGGCTGCCGCGGGCGGTGGGTCGTTCATCCGCGTCAACGTCCACACCGGGACGCGCGGAACAGACCAGGGCGTGCTCGATGGCGATGCACACGAGACGGTGCGTCTCCGCGAACAAACCGACGCCGACGTGGCGATTCTGGCCGACATCGCCGTCAAACACTCCGCACCAGTCGTCCAGCGGGACATCCAGACACTCACCACCGAAACGATACAGCGAGGGCTGGCGGACGGACTGGTCGTCTCCGGGCCGGCGACGGGCACACCGGCCGATGCGGAAACGCTCCAGACCGTCCTCGACGCTCGCGACGACACCGACCCGTCGATTCCGGTGTTCGTCGGCAGTGGTGTCACACCCGAAAACGCATCGGCGCTCATGGACATCGCCGACGGCCTCATCGTCGGCACGGCACTGAAAGAAGACGGCGAGACGGCAAACCGCGTCGATGGTGCCCGCGCCGAGGCACTCGTCGATGCGGTTCGGGGCGAGTGAGGAGCAGATTGCCAGCACCGACGTTAATGGATCGACAGCCCAACACCGAAACATGACCGACGACCTCATCGAGGCGACGACACAGCAGTTAGCAGGTGCAGTCGGCCCCGAGCGCGACGAAATACTGAGAGAGATGGACGAGCGGGCCGACGCGGAGGGATTTCCGACCGTCGGGCCGACCGTCGGTGGCTGGCTCGCACTGTTAGCACGTACCGTCGACGCCGAACGAGTCTTCGAGTTCGGGTCGGGCTTTGGGTACTCGGCGTACTGGTTTGCGCGGGCGCTTCCAAGCGACGGCACGGTCGTGCTGACAGAAGTCGACGCCGAAGAACTGGCCGACGCCCGCGAATACTTCGAACGTGCCGGTCTCGCCGGGCGTGCACAGTTCGAACACGGTGACGCGATTTCGACAGTCGAGGAGTACGACGGCCCCTTCGATGTCGTGCTCATCGACAACGAGAAACACCGGTACGTCGAGGCGTTCGAGGCCATCCGGGAGAAGGTCACACCCGGCGGACTCGTACTTGCGGACAACGCCGTGACCGCCGGTGGTATCGACCGGACGGACGTACTCGGATTGCTCGATGGTGACGACCGGCCGGATGCATCCCGGATGAGCACCGGCATCGCCGAGTATCTCGACTCCGTCCGTTCGCAGACGGATTGTGAGACGGCGCTGTTGCCTCTGGGTGAAGGGGTCGCCGTCACCGTCGTCGGGTAGTCCAGGACACGTCGGTGGATTTTCGCGTCTAAAAATCGAGGGGGATGAATTATATGCGTCCGGTAGCAACTCTGAGCCAGCACACGGGTCGACATATGAGTCTAATGATAGATATCCGGAAGCTCGGGTTGTTCAACAAGATGGCAAAGGAGGGTGGAAACACCGTCGCGAGCCATCTGAGTCAGATGACTGGGATGGAGACGGAGATGGAGATTACGAAGATCAACTTCATCGACATCCCGGATATCAAAACACACGTCGGCCACGACAAGGAAATCGGCATCAGCATCGAGATGCTAGAGCCACCCTACGGTCATATCCTCTTTCTGTTCAACGCGGCGAGTGCGAAGGAACTTGCACACGGCATGATTGGAGACATGGGCGACACCGACCCCTCCTCACAGGGCTTTACCGACATGGAACGCTCTGCCATCCAGGAAATCGGGAACATCATGA
>CAZFOF010000146.1:0-5350 GCA_964520265.1 uncultured Halobacteriales archaeon
ACACCGTCACCTACCACGACCCCTGTCACCTCGGCCGGTACAACGACGAGTACGAAGCACCGCGGGAACTCGTCCGCGCGACGGGAGCCGACCTCGTGGAGATGCCCCGCAACCGCAACAACTCCTTCTGCTGTGGCGGTGGCGGTGGTGGGCTCTGGATGGACTTCGAGGAAGACCACAAACCCAGCGAGGAACGACTGCGAGAGGCCGTCGAAGACACCGACGCCAGCGACGTCGAACAGTTCGTCGTCGCCTGTCCGATGTGCGTGACGATGTTCGAGGATGGCCGCAAGACGGGTGGCTTCGAGGACGACCTCGAAATCGTCGACCTCACCGAACTGCTTGTCGACGCACTCGAGGACTGATAGTGATTAGTGCGATTGTTTTCGTCCCGTGTCACAGCTATCGGTGCTTCACGGCGCATAACTCGCGTCTCGCTTCATCGTGGCGGTAAGGCTCGCAATAATCACTATGAGACGGCGTAGTTTTTGTCAGCTGTTTCGGATACTTTACTGCACAAGTCACTCCCCCACTCACAGTGCTGTCGCTGCTGTGTGTGGGTGTGCAGCGAGGGCAGTCTTGCAGGCGGTTTCTGACAGATTCAGAGCAGGTGATTACATGAACAATATGGTATACCATGGCAGAGTGATTTATAGTCAAAGTGCTTACACCAATTCGTGGATCAAACAACTGACGAAGGCGGAGAGAGAGTAGTGAAAGTAGACGAAAATGGGATAGCTCCTACTGTGATGGCTGCTGTCGGTTCTATCGCCCTGGCTCTCTACTACTATTATGCCCGCGACGAGAAACAGCGAGGGCAGTTTGTCGGACTGTGGCCGGCGACAATCCTCGGGCTCGCGACGTACATGAAATTGGACGAAATAAAGCAATTGTTGCAAGAGAGTGACGAGTGAGGTGAGGGAACAAACCCGACTGCCTGGCAGTCGGACGACTACCCCGCACAGGTGACATTATTTTATACACAACCACACCAGATACGACGAACCGACGAGTGCCCACCTCCGCAACCGCAAAAACTCTTTTCTCGTGGCGGCCACCGGATTGATTGCTCTGGGATGCAGTGGCGTGTCCCCGGCCGCCGTCTCTGTTCATACTGTTGACGAATCAACAACCCGGCGCACCGCCGCCGGCACCAGCCGCACTCCCGGCACACGACGCCGCAGCACCGGCAGTGGCCCCTGACGTGGCGGCCACAATCGCCGCGCCACCGCCGCCTGCATAGCTTCCCGACGCGGCCATCGACTCGGCGTCGAACTGCTGCCAGTACACCGGCGGCACACCGTCGTCGCCGTCGTCGCCTGCTTGCACGTCCGCAGAGAGGTCACCCAGCCTGTATCCGGGGTCGTCGCGGTACTGTTCGACCAACGAAGGCTGGACAGTGATTCGTCGATAGATGACTTCCTCCTCGGTTTCGTCGGCGTATGCGAACTGGATGTCGTAGTGTCGGACGTGGAACGACTCGAAGACCGGATGGACGGCTTCCAGCGCGGTGCCGGTGATGTCCCAGACAGTGTCCATGTCGGGTTCACCGGCGTCCTCGAAGAGGACGGGGACGACGGGGACGAGGATGTCCTCGCCGTCACGGTGGACGTTGACCTTGTTGACCTCGTGAATCTCCGGCACCTCGGCCAGCGCGTCGGGAAGCGGGTCGAAGGCGTCGGCCAGGCGCTCGTCGCCCGCCTGGTTTTCCTCGCGATAGTCGTCGGTCAGGTCTTCGAGGCCGATGCTATCCAGGAAGTCTGCGAGACGGTCACCGAAGCTCTGGTCGTCGTCGGCGGGCATCGTCGCCGCGTACGACCGCCACCCTCAAAAGATTTCAGACGGCTGCCAGCAGGTCGCTCCCGTACACGGTCACCAGCGCCAGAATTGCCTCGAAGGAGAGCGTCCCAAGCGCCGAGAACACGACAAAGCGGCGGGTATCCATCTCCGCGAGCGCGGCGGGGATGGTGACCATCCCGCGTGTGAACAACAGCGTGTTGCTGACGGGGACGGCAATCGGGCCCCAGCGGTCGAACCACCCCTCGAAGCGGTCGAGGGTATCCTCACTGACGGTTATCCACCGGCGCTCTCGGATGACCGCCCGACCGCCGCGTTTGGCGACGAGGAACAACACCGTCTGCCCGATGGTCGCACCGACGACAGCGATGCCAAGGATGACGGCGATGTCAGTCGTCGACTCGGCGAGAAACAGCACCGCCGCGGGGACGAGACTCTCACTGGGAGCGAAATACAGCAACATCGCCCCCTCGACGACGAAGATACCGAACAGCGTCGTCACGCCGTACTGGTCGAACAGCGAGCGTGACGTGCCCGTCGTGCCGGCGGGCACCGAGAGGACGCCGTTCGTGAAAAGCACCACGACGACGGCGGTGATGCCGACGGTTGCCACGACAGCGTACGCGAGCCGACTGGCAGACACCGAGTCGCTGTCGGGCGACAGTGACATTACTGCCCGTTCGTCGAGTAGTATCAAACATATTGCGCTCTGTCCCCCGGCGAGTGGGTGGAGCGACACGGCTTTGCCCTCGCCGTGACAACGCCGCGTATGGACATGACACGTCGGCCGCGCCGCCTGCGAACGGACGGCGTTCGGCCGCTCGTCCGCGAGACGGAACTGTCGGCGAGTGACCTCATCACCCCGGTGTTCGTGGACGCGACGACCGACGAGCGCGTGCCAATCGAGACGATGCCGGGTCACGAGCGCGTCCCCGTCGACGAGGCCGTTGCCCGCGTCGAGGAGATACGCGACACCGGCGTCGAGGCAGTCATCATCTTTGGCATCCCCGAATCCAAAGACGAACGAGGCAGCCAGGCCTGGGCCGACGACGGCGTCGTCCAGCGTGCAACGCGGCGGATTACGAGCGAAACCGACGCCTACGTCATCACCGACGTCTGTCTGTGTGAGTACACCAGTCACGGCCACTGCGGCGTCATCGAGGAGGAGGCCGACGACGACCCGACACTCACCGTGCGCAACGACGAGACGCTGTCGTTGCTGGCCCGCACCGCATCCTCCCACGCCGCAGCGGGTGCGGATATGGTCGCGCCGTCGAGTATGACCGACGGGATGGTCGGTGCCATCCGTGAGTCGCTGGACGGTGCCGGACACGAAGACGTCGCCATCATGAGTTACGCCGCAAAGTACGAATCGGCCTTCTACGGCCCGTTTCGCGACGCCGCCGACGGCGCACCCGCCTTCGGGGACCGGCGCCACTACCAGATGGATCCGGCAAACGCCCGCGAGGCGAGCCGAGAGGTCACACTCGACGTCGAGCAGGGTGCGGACGTGTTGATGGTCAAGCCGGCACTGCCCTATCTCGACATCGTCGCAGGTGTGCGCGAGCAGGTCGACCATCCCGTCGCCGCCTACAACGTCAGTGGCGAGTATGCAATGTTACACGCGGCCGCAGAGAACGGGTGGCTCGACCTGGAAGCCGTTGCACACGAGTCGTTGCTGTCTATCAAACGGGCCGGCGCAGACCTCATCCTCACGTACTTCGCAGAAAGCGTCGGCGAGCAGTTGTAAGACCTCACTCCGGCGTCTGTGCGGAGTCGTCGGGCTGGGGCAGACGTGCAGCGACCGTCGTCTCGCCGCCGCGGCGCTGGTAACTGAGCTGGCCGCCGTAGTTCTCGACGACCCACTTCGCGAGCCAGAGTCCGAGTCCACTGCCGTGAGAGAGCTGTGAGAGTGGCTGGTCGTTGAAGACGGCCGCACGCTCGTAGTCGGGGATACCGGGGCCGCTGTCGGTGATTGCCACGACCGCCTGCGAGTCCTCGGCGTGCGCCTCGACGCGCAGCGTCATGGTGTCTTCCGCTGTCGAACCGTGTTCGAGTGCGTTCTCGACGAGCGCGTCCAGTGCCGCCGAGAGCCGGTGGTCGGCCCGTACCGGAAGCGAAGCGGGCAGTTCCGTTTCGATGGTCACATCCTCGGCCTCCTCGCGGTAGGTCGACAGCACCCCGTCGAGGGTTTCGACCACGTCGATTGTCTCACTCTCGGTCGGAATCGACCCGAGCATATCCTCGACACGGCTGGCGGCGACGGTCAGTTCTTCGAGGTCTTCCACCGCCTCGAGAGCGCGTCGGGCGTGCTGGCGGACGTACTCGTCGTCTGTCTCGACGAGCAGTGCCTCCATCGCGGTGAGAATGCGTGTGAGGTCGTTGCGAAGGTTGTGCCGCAGGACACGGTGGAGCACCTGATGGTGACGCTCGCGGCGGCGCTCGTCGGTGACGTCTGTGTAGACGGCCAGCCCGTACTGGGAATCGCCGCGTTCGAACGGCACACCTCGATAGAGGAACTCGCGGATACCGTCGGCGGTGAGACGGGAGACAGTTGCCCAGTTCGCCTCGCCACGGGCCGTCCGCTGGTCGAAACTCGCTGCCTCGCCAGCGCGGTGCTCGGGAACGATGAAGTCGTTGAGCGATTCGCCGACGATGACCTCCCGGTCGTAGCCGAACACGTCGACAAACGCCGGATTGACGGCTCTGACGATTGGCACCTGGTCGACGATTTCGACCTCTGTAACCGCGTCCGTGCTGAGTTCGAACAACAGCCCGTATCGATGCTGGCTCATCATTCAACTAGGAGACTCGGCATCCACGCCAATGGTGGTCGCGGAATGCATTCTGGATATACAATCATTAACTCTATCAAATTCAGTTCGATTGTCCACAGATATAGCGATAGGCTTGAGATAAATAAACAACTCTGCCGCTGGCAAATATTTCCAGACAAAATAGTGCCCAGATGGCACCGCGCACCCCCCAAATTAGGGGGGAATCCACAATTCGGGGTCGACCGCCGGTCGACGTGTGTTCGAAATGCTGGCCCCAAACGTCCAAGATATGGACGATTTACAACCTTATATCGATAATATACTTCTGAATATTGGCCATACGACCAGTAATAATTCTATATTCCGGATTGTTTAAAGACAAGCCTTATATAGATGGGTTCCGGTACGATATCTCGTGAGAAGCAAAACGATAGCGTAGGTTTGGCGAGAAAAGTTGGACAAACAAATATTAAAGATCGGACTCAGAACACAGGTGAACACAAAAGATGACTTCAGTACTACTCCAGATTGACCAGACGACGCTGCTCGAAAGCATAAACAACATGTGGTTCTTGGTGGTATCGTTCCTGATTTTCTTCATGCACGCTGGCTTCGCGATGCTCGAAGCGGGGCAGGTGCGTGCGAAGAACGTCGCCAACCAGCTCACGAAGAACATGCTGACCTGGTCCATCGGCGTCATCATGTTCTTCCTGGTGGGCGCAGCGATCTCGTCGATCGTCGCCACGATCACTGGCGGCGGCTCGGCGAGCATCGGC
>CAZFOF010000146.1:5360-6070 GCA_964520265.1 uncultured Halobacteriales archaeon
GGTGCGGTCGAAGAACGTCGCGAACCAGTTGACGAAAAACCTCCTGACGTGGAGTGTCGGGGTGGTGGTGTTTTTCCTGATAGGAACCGGCATCGCATCGCTGGCCTCCGGTCAGGGCTTTTCAGCCGCCTTCCAGTTTACGGATGCAACTAACTGGATTGGGTGGTTGTACGGTGCTGTCTTCGCGATGACGGCCGCGACGATTGTCTCCGGGGCGGTGGCCGGCCGCGCGAAACTCCGCGCGTACGTCAGCTACACGTTCCTGCTGGCGGCAGTCATCTACCCGGTCATCATCGCCTTCTCGTGGGCTGCACCCGGCACTGGGCTGATCGAACAGCTCACCGGCGTTGCGTTCAAAGACTTCGCGGGTGGGATGATTGTCCACGGCATGGGCGGTATCGCTGGCCTGACGGCGGCGGCGATTCTCGGCCCGCGCATCGGACGGTTCAACGATGACGGCTCCGTCAACGTCATCCCCGGTCACTCGATGACCTTCGCCGTTCTCGGCACGCTCATCCTGGCCTTTGGCTGGTACGGCTTCAACGTCGGGACGGGCGCAGTCTTCGATGCCGAAGGTATCGCGGCCACGACCGATTCCCTCGGTCGTATCGCGATGACGACGACGGTTGCGATGGCGATGGGTGCAATCGGTGCCGGCACCGTCGCCTGGGCGAAATCCGGCAAGGTAGACACGCTGTACGTCCCCAACG
>CAZFOF010000147.1:0-6035 GCA_964520265.1 uncultured Halobacteriales archaeon
TTTCGCTCCCCGCCATCCGGCACGGATGTGGCCCGTTCCGGCACCGCTCTCCACTCTTTCGCGATAAACAAACATGACGTTGTCAGACTGCTCCTGCTGGGAATGGGCAGTGCTGGATACATGCCCGGTATGTGGGGCGGAATGGCAGTCTCGTCGGGAGGGCCCGTACTGCTGGCTGTCCTCCTTGGCGGAGGGTATCTTCTGTGAGGAATTCGAAAAGCGCCAGGAACGATTACAGCGAGACTAGCGAAGACGCAAGCGTGTTCACAGCGAGAAAAAACAGTATCGCCGTCCGCGAAGCACAGACAGACCACCGACGACCAGCGGGGTGTTGCCAGAGCGTCCGGGTGGGGAATACACAGCTTTTGTGTGACCAACACTGTTATTTCCCTTCTCGCTGTAATTGTGTCTGGTGTTACCAATGGGCAAATCAATCCTGATGCTCGCCGGCGACTTCGTCGAGGATTACGAGATGATGGTACCGTTCCAGGCACTCCAGATGGTCGGCCACGATGTCGACACCGTCTGTCCCGAAAAAGAGGCAGGCGAGACGGTCAAGACTGCCATCCACGACTTCCGTGGCGACCAGACGTATCTCGAAGTGCGCGGCCACGACTTCGCGGTGAACGCGACGATGGCTGACGTCGACCCTGCCGACTACGACGCACTGGTCGTCCCTGGCGGCCGCGCACCCGAGTACCTCCGGACACACGAGGTCGTACTCGACACGGTACGGCACTTCTTCGAGACGGAGAAACCGGTCGCAGCGCTGTGTCACGGCCCGCAAATCCTCGCGGCCGCGGACGTTCTCGACGGCTACGAGATGACTGCCTATCCCGCCGTCCGGGCAGAGGTCGAGGCTGCTGGCTGTTCGTGGGTCGACGAGGTCACGAC
Source organism: uncultured Halobacteriales archaeon (assembly GCA_964520265.1). GTDB lineage: Archaea > Halobacteriota > Halobacteria > Halobacteriales > Haloarculaceae > Salinibaculum. The sequence goes on from CAZFOF010000147.1 coordinate 895, forward strand.
CGACCGGAATCTCGTGACGGGGCCGGCCTGGCCCGACCATCCCGAGTGGCTCGCACAGTTTATGGATCTGCTCGGCGACGAGGTCAGCCACGGCGAATCACTCGCGGCCGCCGACGACTAGGCCGTCCGACACCCGATATTCTCGTATTTCTCCGCCGACAGCGGTGCAACTCGGCACAACAGCGCACAATCCACTTTGAACGGGCTTAATCCGACCCCAATCTCGCTTCAGCGCTCCCCCTCCTCTTTACCGGCAACTCACAATCCCGAACTGCGATGTTCGAAACAGACCCGGTCACGATGGCAACGCTCGCACACAACGCAGTTGACGTCCTCGCACAGGCTGGCCCGCCTGCGGAACTGCCCGCACAGGTGCCCGAGTTCGTCGGGAACGTCCTCGGTGAACTCGGCCAGGCGGCCGGCGAGACAGCGGATGGCCTCGGTGAGACGATTAGCGGTCTGACACCCGGTGGCGAGGTCTCCGACGGTCTGGAGCGCGCTGCTGGTAGTGCCGAGCACGCTGGCGGTGCTGTCGACAAGGGTGTCGACGCTGCAGAACAGGCTGTCGACGGACACCCGCTTGACTGAGATTCCACGTAGGGACTGTCATTTTTCTCGGCCGTACGTTTAGATAGGAGGACGGCACCATCCCCGTCCATGCCTGACTGCACCCACGTCATTGCTGGCACCTGTACGACGACGTTCACTGGCGACCGCGACCGCCACCAGCACGGCGATGTCCTCGTCGTGGTCAAGCCCGACGGCACGACACTCGTCCACGACGCTGCCGGCTACCAGCCCGTCGCCTGGCTCACCCGCCCGGAGTCCGTCACGGTCGACACAGACACCGTCACCGCGGCCGACGGCGACCAGCGCCTGACGGTCGATATCCACGACGCACACGCACGCGGGCAGTATCCGACGACCGACGCTGGCGTGCCGGTGGGAGAGTGTCCCGACTGCGAGGGCACGCTCGTCCGGACGCGCGGGTCAGTCACCTGTCCCGACTGCGACGAGCGCTACGGACTCCCGGCAGCGGCGACTCTCCTCGACGAACACTGCGACTGTGGACTCCCCCGGCTTCGGGTCGAGCGCGGCGCGTCGTTTGTCGTCTGCCTCGACAGAGAGTGCGAATCGCTGGACGAGCGAGTACGTGCGGCTTTCGACCGTGAGTTCGCCTGTCCGGACTGTGATGGTGACTTGCGGGTGCTCCGCCGTGGCGGACTCATCCTCGGCTGTGAACACTATCCCGACTGCGACACCGGCTTCGCCTTCCCCGAGGGCATCCACGACGGCGACTGTGTCTGTGGTTTGCCAGCCTTCGAGACGGCGACCGGGCGACGCTGTCTGGACGCTTCCTGTCAGCACGTAGCCTGATTATGGTTCCGTCTGTTCGAGCAGATGCTCGCGGAGGTCGGTCGGTGACGTGGCGACGTAGTCCGCATCGCTGCGGTCGGTGTCGTCCGTGTCGCCGTGTTTGAAGCCGACGACGTACATTCCGGCGCGGCGACTGGCCTCGATGCCGTGGCCGGAATCCTCGACGGCGACGGTCGCTTGCGGTGAGACGGCCAACTGCTCGGCGGCGTGTTCGTAGATATCCGGATTCGGCTTGCCCGGCACGTCGATGGCGTCGGCGCTGACCACGGCGTCGAAATCGAGGGCAAAACGCTCCAGAACGATATCGATCCAGTGATGCGGCGAGGAGGAGACGAGCGCGACCCTGATATCGCTGTCGCGGAGGTCGTCGACGAGTGCTGTGGCTCCCGAGAGTAGCGTCACGTCCTCGCCGTAGATGGACTCTGCGGCCTCGTCGTACCAGGCCAGCACGTCGCCCCGTCCCATCGCCACGTCGTAGTTGGTGTCGAGGTACTCGTAGATGTCCCGGTAGTTCATGCCCGTTATCTCCGCGACGTCGATGTCGTCGTCGGGGAGGAGTCGGGGAAAGAGGTCATCGATTTCCCGGGGAATCCAGAAGTTCTCGGAGTCGACCAGTACGCCGTCCATATCGAAGCAGACCGCGTTCATGCACGGGAAGTCGCCGCATACTGTCGAGTGTCTTGCGGTGTCGGGGGGACACCGTAGAGGCTTTGCGTCGTGGATGCCGACGGCGAGGCATGGACGCGACCTACGACGGTGACCTCGTGCGTGCCGACCGGCAGGCCCGCGAGCAGTTCTACGACGCCCGTGGCTACGGCCGGCCCGACGACGGCGGGATTGCCCTCGACCCCGTAGAGGCCGCACACCTCCTGTTCCGGGGCGACCTGGACGCGGTCGTCGACGGCCGCGGAGGAAGCGGCGACCGGCTGGACTTCCGGGCGTTTCTCGCCTCGACGGCCGTCTCCGAAGTGGCGTTTTTCGTCTACAAGGACCTCCGCGACCGCGGCTTCTATCTTTCGCCGACGCGGGAGTCGTGGGTCGATGAGACGACCGGCGACTTCGAGGTCTACCCCCGCGGCGACGGGCCGTGGGACGACACCACCGCCTATCGCGTACGGGCCGTCAGCGAGCGCGCGGCAGTCTCGGCTGACGAGATGAGAGCACTCGCGACCGCCGACGGCGAGGGGACGGGCGTACTGGCGGTTGTCGACGAGGAGAGTGAAGTGACGTTCCTGGAAATCGAGACGCCGACGTTGACGGGGTCGACCCACCACTCGATTCCGGATATCGAAGGGGACTTGCTGGCCGACCGCGTGCTGGTCTGGGACTCGCCGCGGGCGCTCCACCAGCGGGCTTTCTACGGCCAGCAACTCGACCAGGGGGGCGACGCCGTGCAACTGTCGCTGGTCGAGGCCGCGTATCTCGCCAGTCAGGGCCACCTGACCGTCGAGGACAGTCGGTCGGGCGGCGAAGCGGCAGTCATCGAACGCGGCCGTGACGTGGAGGGCGAACGCTTCGACCGACGCCTGCGCGTCTACAGTTCGCTTCGCACGGCCGGCGTCGTTCCAAAGACCGGCTTCAAGTTCGGGGCCGACTTCCGAACCTATGCTGACGTGGACGATGTCGACAATCTCGGCCACTCTGAACTGCTGGTTCGGGTGTTGTCGACCGACCACGACTTCTCTCCGCGTGACCTCGCGCTGGACGTTCGTCTCGCCGGCGGCGTCCGCAAGCAGATGGTCTTTGCGCTGACCGACACCGATGGCGATATCGAGTGGCTCACCGTCGGCCGACTGACGCCGTGACGACCCGCATCTGTTGACTCCTGCGTGTGTGGCGACTGCACGACCGGACTGTTCTTATGATACTACCTCTCGTTTGTGAGAGTATGTCAGACACAGTGTCCTGTCCCGACTGTGGTACAGAAATCGAGTCGGCCGACGATCTTGAACAGGAGGACGTCCCCGAAATCGAGACACACGACGACGGTTCGATTACGCTCTTCGAGAACAACGACCTCTTTCTCTGCAAGGGCTGCAAGAAACCCCTCGGGATGTCTCGCTCCTGACGACACCGCTCGTTTTTCGGTCGGATAGCGTGCGTCAGACGTTGAACGAGGCCCGCTCGACGAGGCTGTGGTTCGACGCTTCGAGCGAGGCTGCTGCGGTGTAGTCACCGGGCTGTGGACTCTCCCAGGCCATCTCCCGGGTGAACGATTCGCCCGGCGCAAGCAGCACCGTCTCGATAGCCTGTGTGAACATCCGCCCGGCGCTCCAGCGCCAGACTTCCTCTCCCGACTTCGAGACCGCGATGTCGGCGATTTTCCCGCTGGGAAACGCCATCTCAACCTGTTCTGTTTCCGCGTTCGTGACGGTGAACGTGAACTGCACGCTGTCGTCAGAGGCTGTCACGTCGAGGTGGCCATCGAGGGGCATACGACGCTATTCGGGTGGCTGTGACAAAACAATGGGGTGGCTCAGACCGATTGTGAGACGCTATATCGACCGGGAATCCGACCCCGACGCGCCATCGGTGTCCGTCGCGGTCACCACGATTTCAGCGCCGTTGCCCTTGCTGCGAACCTCGTCGACGCCTGATGCCGAGGAGCCGCTCACGTTGTTCGTCACCGAATCCAGCGTGCCGCCACTGGAATCGAGCATCTCGACGACGACCGTATCGAGATTGCCGTCCCCGTCGCTGGCGCTCCAGTCAACGTCGTAGCGAGTCCACGCCGGGTTACTGTTGTCGGTGAGTGCGTCGATACTCGCGCTGGGGGCGCTGTTGGTGGTCTCCGTCTCGCTGACCGTGGTCGACCCCGTGTCGGTGTTGCCGAAGGAGTCGGTCACGGTTGCGTCGACGGTGTAGCTGTTGCCCGACCCGTCGTCGCCGGCCGCGACCAGTCGCGTCGTCCCGCTGGCGGTGTCGCCGCTGACGCTGACGGTCGCAGAGTCTTCGGTCGACCCGTCCGAGTCCTGCGTCAGCACGAGGTCGACCGACGAGAGGTTGCCGTCTGCGTCACTGACACTCCAGTCGGCGTCGAACTCGGCGTCGCCGTCGCTGGTCTCCACTTCCGCGGCTGAGAGGCTGTCGACGGTCGGCGCGCTCTCGGTGTTGTCGGTCGTGACGGTGATACTCGAACTGCTGGTGTTGCCTGCGGAGTCGGTCGCGCTGGCTTGCAGCGTGTGGTCGCCGTCGGAGACCGCTGTGGTGTCCCAGGAGTCCTCGTAGTAGCCCGACGTGGAGTTGTACGTCGTCGACCGCGAGGAACCGCCGTCGACGGTGTAGGTCACGTCGAGTGTGTCGTCGCTGTCCTCGGTGTCGCTGGCGCTAATCTGGACGGTGACGGTACCGCTGACGGTGTCGCCGTCGGCCGGATTCACCCACGAGACGCTGGGTGCGCTGTCGGTGCTCCCGCCGACTGCCGCCTCTACGTCCAGCAGACCGTTGCCCTGCTCGTTGCCGCCGAGTCCGATATCCTCGGCAGTGGTGTTGAGCTGGTCGCGGGCTTCCGTGTTCGTGTACCCGTTGTCCATCAACTGCGCGCCCGCCCCAGAGACGTGCGGACACGCCATCGAGGTACCCGAGAAGGTGTCGTAGCCGCCGATGACCGTCGAGTAAATCCTGCCACCGGGTGCGGCGAGTTCGACTTCCGTTCCCGTCGAGGAAAATGACGAGAGGCTATCGTCTTCGTCGGTCGAACTGACGGCGATGACCGTCGAGTACGCCGCCGGGTAGCCGACGCAGTCGGTGCAGGGCCCGTCGTT
>CAZFOF010000148.1:0-6029 GCA_964520265.1 uncultured Halobacteriales archaeon
TCGACCCATTATTACCCCGTCCTACCGGCAGGAGGGTCAAAAGGATAGTGTTTCCAACCGGGCGTGTCGCGCTGTCTCGCCGCCAAAGCGTGTGAAACGACCCCACGCCAGTCAAGCGGTGTCCGCTCCCACATCTTGGTCGAATTTTGGTCTGAATCCAAACTGAGTTGCAACAGATCCCGACCGAACTCCGAATAAATGTTGAAAAATCTACTTTTGCGCATCTCTCCTCGATGGAATCGTATGCCAGACGAGACAACCCGCAGACGGTTCGTGACAGTGACCGGCAGTGCCGCGATGCTCGCACTCGCTGGGTGTGGAAGTAACGACGGCGGCGACGGCGACGACGGCGACGACGGCTCGACGGACACCCAGACGATGACGGAGACGATGGACGAGTCGACGTCCACTCCCGGCGAAAGTGATGCGACCACGTTCGAAGTCGTCGTCGAGAACGTCTCGTCGGGGATGACCGTCCAGACAGCAGACGGCGGTGTTCCGGGCGTGCTCTCGCCCGGAGCCTACGCTGCCCACACCAGCGACATCAGTCTGTTCACCCCCGGCGAACCCGCAAGCGACGGGCTAGAAGACATCGCAGAAGATGGGATGCCAGGGACACTCGCGGAGACACTCGGCGGTGCCGACGCCATCATGGACGGCGGTGCGTTCAACACCCCGGACGGCGAGGATAGCCCCGGCCCGCTGACGCCCGGGCACTCCTACTCCTTCGAGGTGATGGGCAGTCCCGACGGCGGCGGCCAGTTGTCCTTCGCCACGATGTTCGTCCAGTCCAACGACCTCTTCTACGCGCCCGCGCCCGAAGGTATCTCGCTGTTCGAGGACGGGTCACCAATCGACCGCGAAGTGACCGGCGACCTGATGCTGTGGGACGCTGGAACGGAGGTCAACGAAGCTCCCGGCGCGGGAGTGAATCAGGCACCTCGCCAGTCCGAACCCGATACCGGCACCCCGGAAGGTGTCGTCCGCGAGGTAGCCGACGCCTACGACTACCCCGCGACCGAAGACGTCATCGACCTCTCGCTGACCGTCGACAGTCAGAGCGGGTCGATGGCGACGTTCACCGCGACCATCGAGAACGTCTCGACGTCGGAGACGCTGTCGACCAGCGACGGAAGCGTTCCCGTCCCCCTCTCACCCGGCGCATACGCCGCCCACACCAGCGATATCAGTCTGTTCACCCCTGGTGAACCCGCAAGCGACGGTCTGGAAGATATCGCAGAAGACGGAATGCCAGGCGCACTCGTCGAAACACTCGGTGGTGCCGACGCCGTCATGGACGGCGGTGCCTTCAACACCCCGGACGGTGAGGACAGTCCCGGTCCGCTGACGCCCGGCCACTCCTACAGTTTCCAGTTCTCCGCAGACAGTGGCGACGACCCGCGTCTCTCCCTTGCCACCATGTTCATCCAGTCCAACGACCTCTTCTACGCCCCAGACCCCGAGGGAATGCCGCTGTTCGACGGCGGCGACCCCGTCGAGGGCAACATGACGTCGATGCTCAAACTCTGGGATGCGGGGACGGAGGTCAACGAAGCGCCCGGCGAAGGCCCGAATCAGGCACCCCGCCAGTCCGGTACAGACACCGGGATGCCCGAGGGCGTCGTCCGGCAAGTCATGGACGGCTACGACTATCCCGACATGGAGGAGGTCATCTCAGTCACTGTTTCCCCGATGTGAGACGGACTGCGAGCCGATGTGCCGCCAGATATCACGTCCCGGCACGCAGTGACAGCCGACAGCCAAACAACAGCACAACGCCTTTGCCGCCTGCGCCGGCAGACACACCCGGATGGAGAAGGCGCTCTGGTATCTGTTCGCAGGCAGTCGCGGCGGCCCGAACCGCGTCCGTATCGTTCGGGAGTTGGCCGACAGACCACGGAACGCGAACGACCTTGCAGAGCGGCTGGAACTGGACTACAACACCATCACACACCACCTCGATATGTTACAGGAACACGACGTCGTCGAAGCCGGCGGCAACGACTACGGGAAGTTGTACTTCCTGACCGACCGGTTCGAACGGCACTGGGAGACGTTCGAAGAGATATCTGCGGAGGTGACCTGACATGGCGATGGCACCGGCTGCGGTCGGCGGAATGGTACTCACGGTACTCAACAGCGTGCTGTTGCTCGTGCTGAGCGCCGTCTGGCTCCAGAACTACCGGGCGTTCAAGTCGAACATGATTCTCGGCCTCGTCGGCTTCAGCGCCGTGCTCCTGGTGGAGAATCTGATTGCCATCTACTTCTTCTTCGACAGCATGACAATGCTGTACGCCGCCGACCCACTGGTCGGCCAGGTGGTACTCGTGATGCGGACACTCCAGTTTATCGCCGTGGGCTTTCTCACCTACGTGACGGTCAAATAGCCCGCAACAGTCATATTTCTCCGTCCCGTGACAACGTCACACATGGATGTAGGTGTCGACGGCCCGGGGCCGGCCGAACCGTTTCTCGGCGCACGCGACCTCTTCGAAACCGAATGCGACCTCGACCGCCCAGTGACAGTTCGCATCGTCGACGACCCCGACGAGCGAACGCGGGTCAGTCACTCCGAAGACGGGCACCGCCTCACAATCTCCCGGCAGGCGGCCACGTCGGCGATGGCCCGGGAACTCGCCTTGCACGAGTACGCCCACATGTATCACCACGAGGCGGGGCATCCCTCACACACACAGTCGATGAAAGAGGCCATCTTCCTCGCACTCACCGGCCGCTCCGTCGAACAGCGGAAACTCACCCACTGCTACCAGATTGCCAACCACATGAAGGACATCTACGCCGACGACGTGTGGCTGGAGGTCGCCCCCGCCGACAAACTGGTCGCCTTCCTCGAATCCTCGCTGGCCGCTGCCGTCGCCGACCGACCGAACAGTCCGACCTCGTGGGTACGACGCAGCTCCGGCGCAGACCCCGAGATTACCGTCGTCAACGCCGCCTTCGCACTCGCAGTGGTCGAACGCCACGACCTCGCCGACGAGAGCCACCGAATATACGACCTCGCACACGCGGCCGCGGCCGACGCCCCGGATGTCAGCCTCGCACAGTTCAAATCCCATTTCCGGTCGCTCGCCCACGACCCCGACGAAAGCGAGTACCGCAAGGCACTGGTCGACGTGACCCGGGCCTATGCCGGCGGCGAAGGCCCCGCGGCAGACTAGAGAAAGCCCACCACGACAAGACCGAGAGAAACCGCGATGACCGCATAGTCCAGCCCCGAGAAGGTAAGCGACGGCAACGTCGGATTGTACGCGAAACACCGGGCTCGAAGCGCCGTCGAAAGCCCATCGGCCCGACGAAACGCCTGGACGACCGACAGCGTCGTAATCCGTGTGACACGCTCCCGAAGCGAGCGTGCGTCCCCACCCCGTGACCGAATTGCATCCCGAACTCGCGAAACGTCAGCCCGGAGAATCGGCACGAACCGGAAGGTCAGTCCGACGCCGATACCGAGTAACTGGCCGAACCGACCGGGAACCGTATGCTGAATCGCCGCGCGCGTATCCCGAACCGGTGTCGAGTGAATAAACGCCGCACTGACGAGCAACAGCGGGACGATGCGAGCGACACGTCGAAGCGAGGCGAGTGCGCCCTCGACCCGAAACCAGGGTGCCCCGAGCGTGACCCCACCGAGTAGCGGTCCCACTGAGAGAACCAGAAGGATGAACCAGTACGCACGGAGCGCCCGGAGCGGGGAGAGTCGGGCCACCGCAAGCGCCCCGACACCCACGACAAAAAGCACGGCAAGCGTCGACAGCGACGATGTCGTAAACACCAGAATCGCGAATCCAATCTGGAAGGCAATCTTCGAGCGCGGGTCGAGACGGTGGGCGACGGTGCCACCCGGTTCGTAGGTCAACATTCGGGAACGCGCACGCCGAGGTCACGCAGTCGGTCGTGTGCTGCCTCCGGGTCGGTGTCGACCGCGAGGTGGCCGTCTCGCATCCCGAGAACACGGTCGGCCCGCGAGAGCACGTCGCGAACGTCGTGAGTCACGACGACGATACTCGTACCTTCGGCATGGAGACTGTCGAGATGGTCGAGCACCGACTGGCGGGCCGGCCAGTCCAGGCCCGAAAACGGTTCGTCCAGGACGAGATGCGACGGTTCCATCGCGAGCGAGCCAGCGATTGCGACGCGGGCCTGTTCACCGCCCGACAGCGAGTCGATACGCTCGTCGCCGCGGCCGTCCATGTTGACTGCCGCGAGTGCCTCCTCGACTCGGCGGTCGATTTCCGCTCTGTCGAGGCCGAGATTCTCGGGGCCGAAGGCAACGTCCGCGCCGACAGTCGCAGCGACGAACTGGTCACGCGCCGTCTGGAACACCATCCCGACGGTGGTGCGGGCGGTCACTGGCTGGTCGGCCACCGGTTCGCCGTCGACGAGTACCTCACCCTCGTCGGGTTCCAGCAAGGCGTTGAAATGACGGACGAGCGTCGTCTTGCCGCTGCCGTTGCGGCCGGCGATGACGACCCACTCACCGTCGTCGATGGTAACGGAGACGCCAGCAAGCGCGTCCGTGCCATCGTACCGATGCACCAGGTCGCGGACGGTTATCATCCGAGTTGTTCGAGGGTGTCGTTGCCGCCGACGACGATACCGACGGAAATCGCGATTTTCAGGAGATCACCGACGGCAAACAGCGCCATAAAGTCGGCCGCACGCACCAGTGTCCACCCCTGCACGTCGGCGAACCACGGGATACCGACGCCATAAATCGGAACCAGCGACAGCACGAGTGCGACTGCTGCGATTGCTGGCGAAATCTCACTGAAGGTTTTCGGCGTCACCGAACGGTGGACGAATGCCCCGATGAGGACGGCGGCAAGCAGGAATCCGACGAGAAAGCCACCGGTCGGCCCGAGGAAGTACCCAACGCCTGCACCGCCCGTGGAGAACACCGGCGCACCAGCCAGTCCGACGACGAGGTACAGCAACATCGAGAACCCTCCCCAGACCGGCCCCAGCAACAGCCCGGCGAAAAACACCGGGAACGGCTGGAACGAGAAGGGGATGCTACCAGGAAGTTGGATGGAAAACTGCGCCATAACAGCGGTCAACGCGGCGAACACAACTGCGAGTGCGACGTAGGAGACCGTCGTATCCGGAACGAGGTCGACTGATTCGTGTTCCTGTGACATGGCTGTGGTTCTCTCGTCAACGACGAAAGGGATATCGGTTTACAGCGGGTCGCTCTCAGCGGACGGTATCGAGGAAGTCGAGCCATTTCTTGTGGTCTTCGATGAGAGCGCTGTGGGACTCCTCACCGAAGTCTGGCCGGCGGATGTTTTCGAGGGCATTCAGCGCCCGGTCGATGCCGACGACCGTGTCAGCGAGTTCCTCGGCGGTGTCGAGGTCGAGTGACCCCGTTTCCAGCCGCTCGACGCGGTGGGCACGTTCGTCTCTGAGTGCTCGCTTTGCTGCGGCGAGTTTCTCTGCTGCCTCGGGTGGGATGCGGTCGACCTTCCGTGTCTCTATCAGAAACTCGCTGAGGTCGACCTCGTCATCGCCGACGGTAATCGTGTCGGGAATACTCGCGCCGACCGTTGCGCTTTGACGGTTGATGCGCCTGAGCAGTTCCCGTCGCTGTTCCTCGTTCATATCCATGCGTGTGACGGCGCGTTGCAAAAGTGTTGAGATACCGACGGAACGGCGTGTCCGAACGGTCGGCGACCGAGAGAGAAAAACCGTAGCGTTAGCGTGCGGCAGCCGCGACGCGCTCTTTTTCTTCTTTCTGGTTCACAGCGTAGGTGCCAACGTCGTTGTTGGCGGCACCGATGAGCTGGTTGGCGAGTGCATCGGCGACGTCGGTGTCGGCCTTGAAGGAGTCGTTGTAGACACCCTCGGCGAGGAACTTCAGTGCCTGGTCGACACGCCGCTGTGGCGAGACGTCGACTGCTTTCGGCACGGAGATGCCACCGTATTTCAGGCGGACGGTCTCCTCGCGCGGGGCGGAGTTCTCCACGGCTTCGACGAGAATCTGGACCGGATTCTCGTCGTTCTGCTCGTCG
>CAZFOF010000149.1:0-5971 GCA_964520265.1 uncultured Halobacteriales archaeon
CAATGTACCAACTCGACATCCAGAATATCGCGGGCATTCGGTCGGGGGGAGCAGAACTCTGTTCTGGACTCAACGTGGTCAGGGCCCGGAACTGGCAGGGGAAGTCGAGTTTCATGAAGTCGTTGCAAGTCGTCATGGGCACGTCCGGGTGGAGCGGGGATACGCATCCACTGACGGATGGGGCAACAGAGGGGGAGGTACGCCTGCAGACAGAAGAGGATACCTACGTGACAGAACTGCGTCGAAGCGGGACAACAGTCAACCGTCACGGCGACATCTACCTCGAAGACGAGCAGAATCGTACCTCTGCGCGTCTGTTTGCGTTTCTCGGCGAGAACAACCCGATTCGGGAGGCAGTCCGAAGCGGCGGTGACCTCGCAGCACTCCTCACGAAGCCACTGGACATCGAGAATATCGACGAGCAACTCGCCCAGTTGAAACGGGAGCGACGGTCAGTCGAAACCGAACTGGAACGTGCAGAAAACGCCAAAGGGCGTCTCACGACGGTACAACGCACGGTTGCACAACTGGAAAGCGATATCGAAGAACTCCAGACCCAACGTGAAACGCTGGACTCGGGGGAGTCCGCCGAGGAGAGCCAGAAATACGAACAACTGAGCAGCAAACGTGCTGAAAAAGACCGACTACAGAACCAAATTGAGACACTGGAAAACAAAATTGAACGCCGGGAGAACCGTCTCCAGCAGCGAGAAGACAAACTGGCAGAACTCACCGTGCCCGACGCGCCCGAACTGACGACGGATATCGAACAAAAGCGAGACCGAATCACCAAACTCGAGTCGGATATCGACCTGCTTGAAGAGCTATATCGGGTGAACAAGCGGGTACTCGACGAAGGCAAGACGAGACTCGTGACCGATGTCGAAGCGACACTGTCGGGGGACAATATCGACTGCTGGCTCTGTGGGGAGACGACATCCGAGCAGACGATTACGGAACGACTCGAAGCGATGGACGAGCAACTGAGTAAACTCCAGCGTGAGAAGGCGACGCTCCAGACGGAAATCGACGAGATCCAAGACCGGAGAGACGAAGTCCGAAAACAGCAGCGACGGAAAGACGACCTCGAAACCGAAATCAGTGAACTGAACGCTACCCTCGAAGAGAGTCGGATGCGACTCGCCGACCTGGAGACACAACTCACAGACGTGACAGACGACCTGGAAAGCCTCCGCGAGAACGTCGAAACGACCAACAGTCAGTTGACCGAAATCGAGAGCGAAATCAAGTACAAGCAAAACGAACTCGACGAGAAACGCGAAGAGCTCTCGGAGTTAGAAGCCGAAGCCAGCCGACGGGAGCACCTGCGCGAGCGAAGCGACGAACTAACGGCAGAAATCGAGTCGCTCCGTCTGCGTCGGAAAGAAAAACAGCGGGAACTCGCAGAGCGGTTCGAAGAAACCATGGCAGATATTATCGAGACACTGGAGCCAGGATTCGAATCTGCCAGGCTGGCCCCGAAAACGGATAGCGAAGGGCGAATCACCGACTTCGACCTCGTCGTCGCCAGGGAGGGCCGACAGACGAGTCTCGACGCGTTGAGCGAAGGAGAAGTCGAACTCCTGGGAATCGTGACGGCGCTGGCTGGCTACGAAACGTTCGACGTCGGCGAGTGCGTCCCGATTATTTTGCTCGATGGCCTCACGGCACTGTCGAAAGAAAACTACCACGCCGTTGTCGAGTACCTCCGGAGCAAGACTGACTGTCTGGTGACGACAGCGTACCCGGAACTCGACGAGTTCGATGGAAACATCGTCAGTCCCCGCGACTGGGACGTGGTGTCGAATCAGCAATCGTCGATGTCGTAAGCAACAGTCGACTCTGGGGCCCTCTTGGAACGGTCACCGAGGCACAGTAGCGGCCACTCGAAAAGTCAGATTTCACAGCGTCTGCGGGGGAGTTGCAAGACACACTCAACGAGGAGTTCGGAATCACACTGCCACACAACCGGATTGAAACTAAACGGACAGTTCCCCGCCACTATATATTAGATTTCTGTTTATTTCTCAATAAGGTTCATCATCCGATATTTGAGTGGCGCTAGAAAAATGGTACATCGGCGTTGTTCGAGAGTTATATATCGTTTGTTTTTGGCCGATAGATCTCATCACTGGACATTAACCATCCATTTTTGAACAAACAGAGACACTGTAGATTTGAAATATATTTCTCCAGAGGTGCAGGATTGTGATTCCAGAGGACGGTGAGACAAATTTATAATATAAAAATGAATTAAATACAGATGATATTATTGTCGGCGATATTCGATAGCAGACAGGAGCGAGCGACCACCTCGAATCGACTCCACCGGAGTTTCTTGTCCCGACGACGCTCAAATCGCTTCTTTGACTTTCTCGACGACGTGTACGTCCTCGATTGCAGTGTCGGGATACTGTCCGTCAGCGTCCTTCTCGGCGGCTTTCACCATGTCCCAGACGACGTTCAGCCCGGTCGTAACGCCCTCCAGTGCCTCCATCTCGCAGCCGGTCTTGCCGACCGTCTCCACCGCGACGGTCAGTTCGACCGTGCTGTCGTCGAGGTCGAAGGCCACGTCGACATTTGTAATAGGAATCTGGTGACACATCGGAATCGTCTCCCAGGTGTGTTTGACGGCCTGAATCGCACCGATGCGTGCGGTAGCCAGCACGTCGCCTTTCTCTACGTCGTCGTCGCGAATCGCCGAGACTGTCGAGGGCTGGAGTGTGAGACGGCCGCGCGCGACTGCCCGGCGTCTGGTATCTGGTTTCTCACCGACATCGACCATCTGTGCAGCGCCGTCCTCGTCGACGTGTGTCAGGTCGTCGCTCGTATCCTCACTCATGGTTCCCGTGGTCAGCGTGGTCGTGGTTGTCGCTCACGAGGCCGATGACGTGTCCGACGACCGGTTCGACCAGTTCTGTCATCCCAAAGGACGCTGCCTGTTCGCTGCCCGGCAAACAAAACACCGGGACATCCGCTACGATGCCCGCTGTCGCCCGTGTAAGCATCCCGTGGGGGCCGACCTCCTCGACCGAGCGGGCACGGAACTGCTCGCCGAAGCCGGGAATGTCGCGGTCGAACAGCGGTTCGAGCGCCTCGACGGTCACGTCGTCCGGCGTGACGCCGGTGCCGCCGGTCGTGACGATAGCCTCGACGTCGTCGTTGGCACGGAGTCCCTCGACGCGTTCGCGAAGTGCAGACTCGTGGTCGGCCACGAGATCACGAACCGCGACGGTGTGTCCCGCAGATTCGAGAGCATCGACGAGGGCATCCCCGCTCGCGTCTGTCTCGAGGGTTCGACTGGACGATACCGTCAACACGCCGAAGGCGACTGCATCCGCATCGTGTGCGTGGTGGTCGTCTGCCATTGTTTGATACTGACAGGCCACGGAGTTAGTCCCTCGGGACGAATCGACATTCGGCGGGTCAATCTGCCACCGGTTGCCAGGTCGGGTCGATGCGGTGGCGGAGTGACGGGATGACCGCCTCGTCGAGTGAGAACGGCCCCGCGCCGAGGACCATCAGCACGGACGTGAGTCCAAACAGCGAGATATGGGCTAACACCGGGTCGTTCGGCAGTCCGAACAGCGTCGTCGTCAGCATGATGAATCCGATGATTGCGGTGCCGCGGGTGAAGGCACCGAGGATGAAGGCGAGTCCGACCAGGGCTTCGGTCAGCCCCGCACCGACGACCCACAGTTCCGGTGCGACCGGGACGACAGCCGTCAGGTCGTACTGTTCGACGACAGCGAGGGCCTGCTGTGGCTGGAGCAACTTCTGGACGATGCCGAGATAGAAGAAATTCAGCCCCAGGAAAACGCGGATGAGAATCGGCGTCATCTCCTGTGTCAGCCCGACACGTTCGAGCAGTTCCTGGGGAGTCGTTCGGTCACGGAACCGACTGACGATTGTGCCGTCAGTGACCGCCAACCGATGGAGGAGCATATCTGCGCTGGGCTGTCCGGGGCCAACGATGAGGATGCCGAAAAACCCGGCGACGTACTCGCTTGCGAGCAACAGCGGGGAACCGACTGTCACCAGCGCCCCAAAATACGTGAACAGACCGACAGCCGCCGCGATGCGTGTCGCCAGTCCGAACAGGAGTAAAAAGCCGATACCGACCTGCAACAGCCGTGTACCAGCGGGCACGCTGGGGGAAAAGAGATAGCCCGCAAAGCCAGCGCCGACGAGGGGCAGGCCAATCGAGAGTCGGAGCATCCACGGCAGATAGGGACGGTAGGACTGGAGTGTCTTCCGCGCAACAGCAATATCGGGAATCCGACTCGAAAACCGGAGATAGCCGAGTGCCAAGCCAACCAGTCCGAGGCCACCGACAGCGAGTAGTACGATACTCACCGGTGCGTTCAGAAATGCCTCGACCAGTTCGGCCGGCGAACCGGTCTCCGAACTATCAGTCACGTAGTCGACGTGGGCACGTGCCGAACCCACCAGCGCAACGCCGAATGCAGCAGTTCCATCTGTCATAGCCGATTCAATGCTTGTCAGTACCATGCACACACCCATATTCCGGCTAGAAGGCCCTGAGAGTGTCGGTCGTGCAACCACCCGACGGAGTAAGTCGAGACAGTGGAACTTTTACACGTGACACGCTAACGGTGAGCATGGACGATTCCGGGTTCGAGGCGGTGACGCAACTCGC
This sequence comes from uncultured Halobacteriales archaeon, assembly GCA_964520265.1. Taxonomy (GTDB): domain Archaea; phylum Halobacteriota; class Halobacteria; order Halobacteriales; family Haloarculaceae; genus Salinibaculum. Next base: position 4,661 of record CAZFOF010000149.1, read on the forward strand.
CGAGGCACGCGAGCAACTCCGTGAGTACTGTACATCCCACGGCCGAGCAGCGGAGTGTTCGATTGGCAATGCGGTCGGACGGATTCTCGCGAGCGGCGTTGACGCCGATAGAGCCGTTCCACACTACGACCGGGCGGCGATGGACGGCTACGCAGTTCGCGCGTCGGATACGTTCGACGCCAGCGACCGCTCACCCGTCAGACTCGGAACCGACGAGGAATCTGTGGGACCGAGAACTGCCGTCCAGGTGCACACCGGGAGTGCCATCCCCGACGAGGCAGACGCCGTGGTGATGGTCGAGTACACCGAACAGCAGGGTGACGACCTGCTGGTGTACGACGCCGTTGCCGGCGGCGAGAACGTAGCTCCGGCCGGTGAAGACGTCGAGACGAACCAGCACCTCCTGTCGGCCGGCCACCGATTGCGACCGTCCGACCTCTCGCTGTTGCGTGCCACCGGACGGGAGACAGTCGAGGTGGTCGAACAGCCACGTGTGAGCGTGCTGCCGACGGGCGAAGAACTCGTCCCGGCAGGTGAAGCGCCTGGGCCGGGCGAAATCGTCGAATCCAACGGCTTGCTCGTCACATCTCTCGTCGAGCAGTGGGGCGGCGACGCCAGTTACCGCGATATCGTTACCGACGACGAGACCAAACTCCAGGAAGCAATCGAGACAGACCTCGACCACGACATCATCGTCACCACCGGTGGCTCGTCGGTCGGCGAGCGCGATTTGCTCCCCGACGTGGTCTCCGCGCTCGGAGCGGTCGTCGTACACGGCGTCGCAATCAAGCCCGGCCATCCGGTCGGCTTCGGCGTCGTCGAGGAGACACCAGTGGTGATGTTGCCCGGGTATCCGGTGTCGTGTCTCGTCAACGCCGTCCAGTTCCTCCGCCCGGCAATCGCCTGGACGGCCGGTGCCGAGCCGACCGACCATCCGACGAGTAATGCCCGCTTAACGGCGAAACTTCGGAGTTCCCCCGGCGAGCGAACCTTCGCCCGTGTTCAGGTCGGTGAACCGAGCGACGAAGACGAACTCCCGCCAGCAAAACCGACCCGCGTCAGCGGCGCTGGCGTCATGTCCAGCGTGACACTCGCCGACGGATGGGTCGAAATTCCGGAACCCCGCGAGGGGATTCCAGAAGGTGAAACGGTGACTGTCCAGCGGTGGGAGTGACAACTATCCGTTGCGAAAAGAAGTAACGTTAAATCGCGAAACCGTTTGAGCGGGAGCGAAAAGTGTCTCAGCGGGGAATGGAGACGTTAGTCTGACTCTTGTTCGTCTTCGTTCTCTTCGTGTTCGACTTCGTCTTC
>CAZFOF010000150.1:0-5008 GCA_964520265.1 uncultured Halobacteriales archaeon
AGCGAGGCCAGCGGAATCATCGCCGTGTTGTAGCCAAGCGCCCAGAAGAGGTTCTGCTTGATTTTGGCAAGCGTCCCCTCGGAGATGCGGATGGACTTCAGCACGTCTGCCGGGTCGTCGCGCATGAGCGTCACGTCGGCGGCCTCGATTGCCACGTCGGTACCACTCCCGAGTGCAGTCCCGACGAAGGCAGCGGCCAGCGCGGGCGCATCGTTGACACCGTCACCGACCATCATCGCCCGGCGGCCGTCTGCCTGAATCTCCTCGACGGCATCGGCTTTGTCTTCGGGGAGGACACCAGCTTTCACGTTATCCGAGTCGATACCGAGTTCCGCTGCGACTGCACGAGCGGTGCGTTCGTTGTCGCCCGTAATCATGTGGACGGCCAGCCCCCGGTCGTGGAGGTCGCTGACGGCCGCCTGTGCCGAGGCTTTCACCGTGTCGGCGTCGGCGACGACACCGACGAGACGCCCGTCGAGTGCGACCAGCATCGCCGTCTTGCCCTCCCGTTCGAGCGTCTCCATCGTGTCTTCTGCCGGCGTGGTATCGATACCCGCGTCTTCCAGCAGTTTCCGGTTGCCGACGAGTACCTCGCCGTGGGTCGTCTCCGCACGGACACCGTGACCAGGGACGTTCTCGAATGCGTCCGGTTCCGTGAGGTCGATGCTGCGGTCGCGAGCGCCGTCGACGATTGCCTCAGCCAGCGGGTGCTCACTGTTGAACTCCGCGCTCGCTGCGAGTTCGAGGACGAACTCCTCGGTGACTTCTGGGACGGCGACGCCACCGTCTGCGGCGGTGTCGGCGGTGCCGTCCGCGCTGGCGTCGATAGCAACCACGTCGGTCAGTTCCATCTCGCCTTCGGTGAGTGTCCCCGTCTTGTCGAAGACGACGGTGTCCACGTCACGGACGCGTTCGAGAATGTCGCCGCCTTTGAAGAGGACGCCGTTGCGTGCTCCGATTGTCGTGCCGACCATCGTGGCTGCGGGCGTTGCGAGTCCGAGCGCACACGGACAGGCGATGAGGACGGCACTGGCAAAGACGACGACGGCGAACTCAGTCACACCGACGCCAGCGGGGCCACCGGCTGCCAGCCCCCACAGCGGCAGTGCATCGACGAAGCCAGCGAGTGCGTCGGGAAACAGCACCCAGACAGTTGCCCACAGGAGTGCGTTCACGATGACCGCCGGGACGAAGTTCTGGATATCCGGCTGGCGACTCTGTGCGGTGCGGACGCGGTCGACGATTTGCTGGATTGCCGTCTCCTCGCCGACTTTGGTCGCCTCGACTTCGAGGACGCCGTTTTCGTTGATGGTCGACCCGATAACTTCCTCGCCCGGTGCTTTCTCGACGGGCACTGACTCACCGGTCACCATCGACTCGTCGACTGCACTCTCGCCGTCGACAACCTCGCCGTCGGTTGGAATCTGCTCGCCGGGACGGACACGGAGACGGTCACCGACTTCGACGTCTTCGAGTGGTATCTCTGCTTCACTGCCGTCCGCGCGGATGACCGTTGCCGTGTCGGCTTCCATCTCCAGCAGTTCCCGAATCGCGTCGGAGGCCTGTCCTTTCGACCGGGCTTCGAGGTAGTTCCCGAGCGTGATGAACACGAGGATAAACGCCGCAGTATCGAAGTACAGTCCCATACTGGCGATGGGGGCCAGCAGCGCGACGACGGAGTAGACGTAGGCCGTCGACGACCCCAGTGCGATGAGCACGTCCATATTTGCCGTCCGATTTTTTACCAGTGCAGTGTAGGAATTCTCGTAGAACTCGCGACCAAGCAACACCTGAACGGGGGTCGCAAAGAGGAAGGCAATCCAGCCTGTGTCGACGCCGAAGACCGTCTCCGGCATCTGGGCAGGAACCAGCAGATGCCCGGCCATCATCGCCAGAAGCGGCAGCGACATCACGGCTCCGAACAACACCAGACGGAGTTGTCTGCGCTGTTCGGCCGACCGCGCCAGGTCGCGTCTGTCCCGGTCGCTTTCGGCACCGTCGTCGCTGTCTTCGCGTACGGGCGTGTAACCAGCGTCCTCGATTGCGTCGTAAAGGTCAGCGAGTGACGCATCGGCAGGGTTGTACTGTACCTGTGCTTCGTCAGTTGCGTAGTTCACCTGTGCGTCGATGACACCGGGCGTCTCCAGAAGACGCGTCTCGCTGGTCTCCGCGCAGTTGGCACACGACATATCCGTGATACCGATACTGACCGACTCGGACACTGCCTCGTAGCCCGACTCGTCGACGGCATCGAGTATCTCACCGAGAGACACCGCCTCAGCGTCGTACTCGATAGAGCCCTCGTCGGTGGCATAGTTTGCGTCGACCGACTGGACACCATCGAGTCCGCCGACGCGTTCCTCGATTGTGGCTGCGCAGTTGGCGCAACTCATCCCGCGGAGTTCGACTCGCGCTGTGCGTACTGTCATTACTAGTCTGTACGTCCCCCTCGTTGATTGGGGTTGTCACTAGGAATTCAAAGAACTTTCCGCAACTCACTTTCGATTCAAAAGTGAGTGTGCACCTCACACACCCTCTTTGAGTTGCCGATAGTTGTCGACGAACCGTTCCTGGCAGTTCTGACAGCAGAAGTGATACCGGTCACCGTCGATTGTTTCGACTTCGCCTTCGGCCGTGACGGTGTTTCCGCATTCGTCACAGTCAGGGGCCAGTTCCGCACCGCCGACGTGAGGCGACCAGTCCGTATCTGCCAGCAGACTCACGTCGTACTCCTGCAAGACGTCCATCGAGACGTACTCTGCGAGGAGGTCACCGACCTCTCCACGGTGAACAGTCGCCGTGAAAACGACACGGTCGTCGACAGTCCGGAAGACGTACTCGACTTCTTCGGCAGTCGAGAGGGTGGTGCGAACTTGCGGGCCGGTACCCGGCGCAGTCTGCAGCGTCACCAGAACCGGGACACCTTCGGCGAGCAACTGCCGGTCGATATCCACAGTGAACCGCTCGATGAGGCCGATATCACGAAGGCGGTCGACACGGTCGGACACCGCCGGTGCAGAGAGACCAACACGGTCGGCAATGTCGCTGTACGGTCGCCGGGCGTCTTCGAGTAACAACTGGAGTATCTCCCGGTCGGTGTCATCAATGCCGCGCATATATCAGTTAATGGACAGTCATGCTAAACGCCTTTCGGCCGTCTACTCAAGCAACGTGTTCGGGTTGTTCGGACTCGTCGGGTTCTCGAACACGGATTGCACCGCCGATATGCTCGGGAAGAGAGACCTCCTCGCCATCGTCGAGGGCGACGGTTATCATGCCGATTGGGGCGACTTCGACCAGCGTGAGCGTCGTTCCGGGGGTAATTCCCTCGTCTTCGAGATACGCGAGTTCTTCGGGGTCGCGGTCACGCACTCGCTGGACGACGACGTGGTCGCCCTCGACGTGATTCGACAGCGTCTCGCCGACATCCTCGTTGACTGGGTCGAGTGCCTCCGTCGGAATTGGGTCGCCATGCGGGTCGAACTCCGGGTCGTCGAGGACGTCAGCCACGCGTCGCTCGAACTCCTCGCTGATGTGGTGTTCGAGACGGTCGGCCTCGTCGTGTACCTCCGCCCAGTCGTACCCCAGTTGCTCGGCCAGATACGTCTCCAGGAGGCGATGATGGCGGATGACCTCCAGAGCGACGGTCTCACCCTCGCGCGTCAGCGTGACGCCTTTGTACTTCTCGCGTTCGACCAGTCCCCGCTCTTCCAGCGTCTCCATCATACTCGTGGCGGTCGGTGCCGTCACGTCCAGCGTGTCGGCGATGCTGGACGTCGCGACCCGTGACTCGCCCCCACTCTGGAGGTCGTAGACCGTCTTGAGGTAATCCTCCATCTTCGCACTCAGCATACGCCGAGTTAGATGAGTCTAAACTAAAAGTGTGTCGTCACCCGGACGGGTTGTCTCACCGCCCGAGCTCGTAGAATTCGTCGTTCGGGCGCATATCGGCGAAGTGCGCCATCCGGTTCGAGAGATTGAACAGTGCAGTCGTCGATGCGATATCCCAGATTTCCTCCATCGAAAAGCCCTGCTCTCGCAGGCGTTCGATATCCGTTTCCTCGACTGCCGCAGGGTCGGTGGTCAGTTTCACCGCCACGTCGCACATCACCGTGTGGGCCTCGCTGATGTCGGCAGTGCGGTGGTTCAAGGCGACCTGCTCGGTCAGCTGTGGGTCTTCAGCGAAGATGCGCAACAACGCACCGTGTGCAACCACACAGTACAGACAGTCGTTCGCGCCGCTGACGGCGACGATAATCATCTCCAGTTCCTCGCGTGCGAGCGGGGAATCGTCGACCAGTGCGTCGTAGTAGTCGAAAAAGGCCCGGAACTGTCCCGGCTTGTATGCAAAGGCAGGGAAGACGTTGGGCGTAAAACCCGAGCGTTCTGTCTCCGCTTCGATTCGCTCACGGATGTCGTCAGGCATCTCTTCTCTGTCGGGCACGGGGAACCGCGTCATCGGTGTGTCGCTCATGAGAGAATCCGCGACTGCCAGCCTCTTAATCGTTCGCGCCGGGGGACTGTCACTCGGGTGGCTCCCGACTCGGCAACAGGTCGTAGCGGGTCAACAAAAGCAGTAGACCGTAGCCGATGGCTCCAACGACGAACAGCGCTGCCGGAATGAGAAACGCACCGAAGGTCTCGACAATGGACTCGACGACCATCAGTCGGCAGCGTCGGCTTCGAGTTCGAGGAGGCCACAGACGTCGTCCTCGGCGTCGAAACAATCGGGGCACTGCGGTTCACGGTCGATAATCGTGTCGAGTCTGTCGGCAACTGTCTCGTCGATGACTGGTTCCAGTGCTCGTGCCTCCTCGCGGAAGTTCTCGACTTCGAGAACCTGCGCCATGAACCGCTCGATGATACAGTAGTTTTGCAGGGCATCTCTGGCGCGCGTGATACCGTCGTCTGTCAGGTCGACGCCCTTGTACTTCTCGTGGCTGGCCAGCCCCTGGTCTTCGAGTTTGCCGATCATCTCGTTTGCACTCGCCGGACTCACATCGAGGTT
>CAZFOF010000150.1:5052-5270 GCA_964520265.1 uncultured Halobacteriales archaeon
CTGGTCTGCCGTGTTCATGCGTCCCACTCCGTGGTGTGAGCAGCGCGGATACTCCCCATCATTCTCGTTTCTCCATCAGTTCAGTGACGTTCTCCACGCCGACCTCCTCGTCTGCGCGAATCTCCCGGAGGACGGTGAGAAGGTGGTCTCGTTCGATACCCAGGTTTGCGTCCGAGGCCTCGACGGCCGCGATGAGGTCGTCGTAGAACTTGTAGGCA
>CAZFOF010000150.1:5317-5953 GCA_964520265.1 uncultured Halobacteriales archaeon
TACTGCTGTTCGACGAGTGTCTTGATTTCGTCGAACGGGATGGTCTCGGCCTCCAACGCGTCGACGAGTTCGTCGAGTCGCTCTCTGTGTGTCGCCGACTCTGCAGCAGCCTCCCGGAGAAACGCCCGGACGCTGTCGTCGAGGTCGACTGTATCCGCGTGTTTGGCCGCTCGTGCCTCGACGACCTCCTCCAGTACCACACCAATCTGGAGGAGACGTGCGAGTTGGTGGTCGGACGCGACTGGCTGTTGGACGCTCACGTCGACCACCCTGTCTGTGCCTCTGTCATGCTCGATTCTGGGGTCGGCGACAACTTAAACCCGCTGTCCACGGCCGCCATCTGTGGACTGGTGTGCGTTACTCGAAACGAGAAGGCGAAGATGGAACTGACTTACTCTCGGAGACGCTCAGCAACGAGGTCTTCGAGGTCGTCGCGGAGTTCGTCCACCGCGACTTCTTCGAGAACCGGCACGAAGAAGCCCTCGACGAGCATATTCTTCGCCGTTTCGGGGTTGAGGCTCCGGGAGGTCATGTAGAACATATCCTCCTCGTCGACCTGTCCGACTGTCGCAGAGTGGGAAGCCTCGGTGTCGTGGTTGTTGATGATGAGTTTCGGCGATGCGTCGGCCTCGCTCT
>CAZFOF010000151.1:0-5862 GCA_964520265.1 uncultured Halobacteriales archaeon
TCAGCCCGATAATCAGCATGTGGCTCTGGTTCGACGTTGCGTCGGCCGCGGCGACGGATTCTTCCATCGCTTCGTCGGCCGCCTCCTCGAAGGTCTTGGTGTCCTCCTGGAGTTCGGTGTAGACGCTGTCTAGCTCGTCCATCTTCTCATTGGCGAGTTCGTCGTTCCCCGCCTGCTTGGCCTCGATGACCTCCTGGCCGAGGGACACCGCTTTCTCGTGTTCGCTCTCCATCTCCGAGAGCAACTGCTCCTGTTTGTCGATGTGATCTTTTTCCTGGAGTTTCGCGAGCCAGCTATCGAACTCCTGCGTCGAGGCTTCGAAGTCCTCGGCTGCATCTATCTCACCGGTCAGGACTTCGTGCAGTGCCAGGCGCTCGGACTCGATCTGGTATTTCATTTCCATCGACCCGTCGGCTTCCGGTACGTCTTCGTTGACGATGGAGTCGAGGTCGGAATCGACGTCTCCGACCCCCTGATAACCGACAAATCCGGTGACACCGACTAACAGCGCGACGAGGACGAATGCGAGTATCAACTTGGGTCTGAGGTCGAGTGCATCTATCTGAATCCTATCTTTGAGTGGCATATTCTCCTCAAGATACTACGCACGCGCCTTTCCATGCTGTCAATAGATGGTTAGTTCAAATCTCGAAACCAGTACTAGATCTTTAGCCCGTTGTTATCTTTCGTGAGATTCGGGTTGGGATTCGAACACGCTTTTGAGGAGAGCGCGGTGGCTGCTCTGGAGGTGGTCGTAGACCACGGGGCTGGAGATGTCGAAGTTGTCTGCGAGTTCCTCACCCGTTATTTCTCTTGGCGTTTCGTAGTAGCCACCGTAGTACGCCGCTTTCAGAATCTGGAACTGGCGGTCGGTCAGGAGCCGTTCCGGTGGTTGCATCTCACGCCGGTCGGTACTGAGTGTTTGCTGTTTGGAGACCAGGTCGATTCCGTCGAAGTGGTTCGTCAGGGTTTCGAGTACCGGTCGTTCCGAGACTCCCGCTGGAATCTCGATGCGAACCTTTGCAACGGTTCCGTCGGCCACCAGGTCGACGAGTCGCCCGCTGTGCTTTCGAACGTCAGAGGCCAGAAACGGCTTCTGTACCGTCAACACGAGTTGCTGGTGGTCTGTTTTCCCGAACCAGGCCGCTTCTGTGATGTCGGTCAGTTCCGTCGCCTCGTCGTGGACACGTTCAGCGTCGCCTGCCAGCACCGTCACCAGGACTCGAGCGGCGGTGTCCGTCGTCTCGGCGACCGTATCCAGACGGAGCGTGCTGTCGGTCTGGACTGCGAGTGTGTGCAGGAGGCAGTTCGGGTCGGAAATCTCGAATTCGAGGTCGACGAACTCGTCGCTCGACTCGAAACGGCGCTGGTCGAGCACCTGGGCGTGGTTCACAAGCAGTGATGCGCTGTCGGTCAGGAGATCTTCGAATATCTCGTTGAACGCAGCCTCTTGCTCTGCATACACCGTGAGAACGCCGTAGAGCACGCCGTCGTAGACGAGTGGCACACTCGTAACCGAGCCAAACCCACGCGAGATTGCCTCTTTTGCCCAGTTGTGGCACTGAACCTTCTGGGCGATACTCGGAATCGTCACCGACTCTCGCCGACTCGCGGCCTGCTGTGCTGGCAGCGTCTCGTCGTCGCTCGTCTCGACAGAGTCGAGATAGCCACGTCCGCAGCCAGCAGCGGCTATCGGGCTGAGGTCAGTGTCCGAGGCCTGTGGCCGTCCCACCCAGACACAGGCGATTCGGTCGATAGCGGCCAGTTCCTCGCAGGCCGCTGTCTCCAGTGACTCGCGCGTCTCGCTCTCGGCGATGCGTCGTTGCAGCCCTTCGATAGCGTCGAGTACCTCCTCGAACTCCCCGATGCGGGCCTCTCTTTCCGACAATTGGTCTGTGAATGTGCCGATGCGCTGCTCGCGTGCCAGTCGGTCGAGGGCGAACTCGCCACCGACAGATAGCAACTCCGAGAGGGCGACAGTCCTCCCGTCAAAGAGCGCTTCGCCTCTGTTGAACGCCAGTATGACACCGTAGTCGCCGACCGGCACGACGAGTGCGTTCGTGAGTTGTTCTCCCCACTCCGGCGAGTGGGCCTTCGAGGGAAACGCCTCGACGGTGACTGTCTCGCCCCGACGATAGGCGTTCCAGATGGGGTTGTCACCCGGCTCCACGACGGGTGTCCCCGTCAGTAACTCTCTCAGTGACTCGGACACTGCTGTCGGCTGGAGTGTTCCCTCGCTGTCGTCGAACCAGAGCGCGCCAGTGCAGGCGAACCCGAAGACGTTCTCCATGTAGTCGACGAGTTCGTCTGCCACTTCGGACTCTGTCTCTGCGTCGCGCAACTCCTGTGATGCGACGAGGAGGTCTCTCAGCAACGCTTCCCGGTCGTTGCGCTCGTGACTTCGCCTACTGTGGGTTGCGACACCAGACTCTCGCCCCAACTCCGTACCTCGATGATTTCCCTTCATACACTCCCACTATCTTCCTTCTATTTTTCACGACAAGACGATAAAATGACACCCTTTATACTATTGGCATAGACGTACTCGGGGGCGCGTCTCTGCTGTCCCCGCACGCTCGTCTACGCCGTCTGGTTCCAGGCCGCTTCTGCGACGTCGACGAGTGAACACCACGTGTTCAGCCCCGCACGGAGTGCAACGAGGTCAGTCGCCTCGACAATGAGTTCGAGGTCTGTCCCCTCTCGGGTCAGCGTGACCGTCGAGCGGTCGCCGTCGATGTCGCCGACTTCTGGACGGAGCGCACGCTCGACGTGGGTGGCACGCTCTGTGTCGTCGTAGGTGAAGACGAGAACAGCGTCGTGGTCGAACTCAGTTGACGTCGACTTCTTTGATGTCACGGCTGCGCTCCTTGAGGAGCACACGGTGGCCGCAGTACGGGCAGCGGACGCCGCCGTACTCGTCGAGTGTCACGTCGCGCTTGCAGCGGGAACACTTGTAGCTCATATCTGAAAGTCGGGCTGGAGACCCTTATTCCTCGTCCTCGCCGAGTGCGGCGCGAATCGAGCGCGTGACCGTCTTTCCAGCGGGGGTCTCCGGCGTGTACGCCCCACCGGTGTAGGTGTAGCCACAGGCGTCACATTCCCAGATACCGGTGCCGTTGCGGTCGACACGTTTCTCGCCACACTCCGGACACGTGTGGTCGTCGTGCATCTCCTCTTCGATCTGGTCGACGCGGCGTCGTGCGACGCGTCCGTAGCGGGCCCCGAACCGGCCGGCGCTCCCGGTGCGCCCTTTGTTCTTACTCATAGTACCGTACTGTCTACGTACCGGGCCAATAACCCCTTTGATTCGGAGTTGTCCGCGGGACGTCTCGCACCGACGCTCACCACACCGGACGAGCCTACGGCGCTCTGTCTGACTCGGTGGCGGAGTTCTCGACCAGGAGACTGTACGCGCCGACCAGTCCGAGTACGATAAATATCAGACCGAGTATCTGCGAGCCCTGTCCCGAATTGAGGAACAGATCGTACACCCCCGTGCCGAGGAGTAACACGACCGCAATCACCTTTGCAGGCTGACTGCCTCTGAACGTCCGTATCTGGTCGACGATGGGGGGCATACGAATTATGCATACGAGTCGCGAGCTATAAAATCCCAACATCAACCCAATCTGTGCCTCCACCGACTGGCTGTGAATACTTCTCCGACACGCTGCCAAACTTTATCACACAGCACCCGGCCACACCCGCTCGTGCGCTGACGAGTGACCACAGAGCGGCCAGCGATTGTGCGACCGACCGCTTTGTGACCGCCGGTGTCGCCTGTTCGCTACTCCTGTAACTCTGCTTCGACCAGCGCCTCGTTCAGGTCGTCCCGCACTCGCTCGCCGAGTTCCCGGCCGCCGGCAGTCGTCACGACGCGGTTCTCCTGGACGCTGGAGCCATCGCGCACCAGCAGACGGACGTTCCCGTTGTCGTCCGCCCTCGTCGCCTTCGCTCGCAGTCCCGTGCGCGACCCCGACCCGCTGGCGTCGATTGGGCCGGGAATAATCTTCTTGACGTGTGGGTGGCCGGCGACGACCTGGAGGGCTTTCCGTCCCGTTCGGCCCCCGATGAGCGTCGAGTGCGTGCCGCCCAACTTCTCTGCGACGGACGCCTCGACGACTTCGAGTGCTGGCTCGCCACGGCGGTCGATGACCCGCTGGACGGGGTCGTCGGCTTCGACGCGGTAGAACTCGTAGTGCAGTTGTCCACGCACCGCCCGGAGGACGTCCCGCTCGCCCGTGGCATAGACCTCTTCCGGTCGCTTGCGGCGTACCTCGTCGGCGATTTGTCCGGCGAAGTTACGCAGTTCCGCGATGGTGCGTTCGCTGTCGGCGGGTTCCGGCGTCGTCGTCACGATGTACTGTCCCAAAATCGCCTCCTCGTCGAGTGTCGTGACGGTCGCTCGCTTTCGCTCCAGTTCCAGCACGACGGTGTCGGCATTTTCGGTGTGACAGACCAGACAGTAGTCGCCGGGTCTGTCGAGCGGCGTGGCACACTGCCGACACTCCATAGTGTGCTGTACGACTCGCCGGGCCGATAAGGAACGCGTTTCCGTCACCGCTCGGTCGGATCACGCTTGCGGTACTCTCGGAGCAGTACCGTCGCATACGACCCGCGTGGCAACGAGAACCCGAAGGTGAGTGGGTCGCGCTCGACTGTCAGCCCCGTCCGCACCATCACCGCCCGTCGGGTTCCCTCCGAGTGGAACTCGCCGGGCAGGTCGAAATCGCCGGGTTCTACGCCGACGTCGTCGAGGATTTCCCGCTCGATGTCACCGGGGTCGCCCTCGCCCAGTGTCGTCTCAGTGCCGACGAGCGGCGCGGTCACGAACGCTCGGCCGCGTTCGCAGTGGCGACGAACCGACGCCACGCGGCGTTCGGTGACTGCCTGTGTCCGGTCGGTGTCGGGCACTGCCAGCCCCTCCGGTGTATCCGTATCCGAAAAGCAGACCACGTCGCCTGCGACCGGTTCGGCGAAGGGAAGTCCACGGTCGAGTCGAACCGAGAGAATCCGGTTGAAGAGATACGACTGTGCGGCGTTGACGAACAGTGTCTGGAGGTTCGTCGGCACCGTCTCCAGTGCCTCCCGGAAGTCCTCTGGGTCGCCGTCACCCTCCGTGAGTCGGTGGAGCATCGACCGCTCGTAGCCGAGTGCCTTCGGCATCTTTTCGAGTGCGGCGTGCCAGTCGCGGGTCTCCTCGACAAACGCACGCGCCTGCTGTGTGCGCTCGGGTTCGTACTCCGAGGGGTTGCCGACGTAGGCCATGACCGCCCCTTCCCAGTCCTCCCGGAGCAGTGCCAGACCGACCTCGTGGGTGACCGGTCGGCGACTGCCAAAGCGTTGCTGTCCGAAGTAGTTCGGCACGGCGACGGTCGTCTCGTCGGCGGGGTCGTCCTCGATTCCCGCAAACGCCTGCAGGTCGGCAGTGATGCTGTCGACGTGTTCGGGGGCCTCGGGGTCGCGGACGGTGATCTCGAAGTCGTTGCCCGCGAGGTCACCGAAGAGGATAGGGCGGCCAGCGCGTCCGACGACGTCGATGTCGGCACTCGACAGGCTCGGCAGGTCGTCGGCTGCGACACCGTCGACGGAGAACAACTGCGTCGTGACGGCACGTTTGTCCTTGGTGCCGGCCCACGAGACGCGCTCGCGGGAGATGCCGAGTTTGTTCGACAGCGCGCTGGCGAAGTCGTTCGTATCCCAGTCTGCAAGCGTCGCACGGAAGACGAGATGTGGGTACGGGCCGGTGTCGGCGTCGACCGGTTCGGTCTCGAAGTGTTCGCGTTCGGTGACGCGGAAGTCGGCGGGGGAGTCACGGAGGCGGCCGCCGACACCGTCGGCGTCGCTGACGAAGTACTCGAT
>CAZFOF010000152.1:0-1385 GCA_964520265.1 uncultured Halobacteriales archaeon
GGTAGACGAGGCCGGGGAACTGCTCGGGTTCGTACTCGATGTTTTCGAGACCGAGGCCGATAGCGATAGCGTTGAGGTTGAGATTTTCGCCGAGGTCTGCCGAGGTGACGATGTTCTGGACGATAATCTCCGGTTCGTCGTCAACCTGAATGTTCAGGTCACGGAGCTTGTCGAAGACGATGCGCAGGCTCTGGTGGACGTCGTCGGTGCTCTTTGCGCCGGTGCAGACGATCTTGCCCGACCGGAAGATGAGCGCTGCCGACTTGGGATCTTGTGTCCGGTAGACGAGTCCGGGGAACTGCTCCGGGTCGTAGTCGGCCCCTTCAAGATCCATCGCGACGCTCTGGAGGTCGAGCTCTTGCCCGATTCCAGTCGACGCGACGACGTTTTCGATATTAATAGTCTCCTTTGGGTCAACCATGACTCTGTTTATACGTCGTATTTAAACTATATAAAGGTTCGTGGCATGGTCTCGCGCTCGTCATAACACTATCATGATATTACCCTGCCGAAACACCCAGCAGTTGGCCATTTAAGGGAAAATGTCTCCGGTGTTTGCTACAGTTCCCTGAGAGCGAAAGCCGTCGCCGACCGTTACGCTGATACGCTCTCGTTCGTCAGTACGACCGTGTACGTCCTCGAACTGGGCGGGCAGGACGACGACTTTGCGGTCTTCGAAGCCCAGAGTGCAGCCTCCGATGTCGAGGCAATCGCACCGGGGCTGGCGACCGCTCGTGGTGTGACCGACCGCGTCCGGTCGCTCGCGTTTACGCAAGCCGCGAGTGAACTCCTCGGCCGGTGTGACCCCGACGTCGAGAGCGCGCGGGCGCTGGTGGACGCGACGACACTCCAGCGAACCGGGAGTGTCGCCGTCCGCGCCGAAGACGTTCGCGGCCGAACCGATGTCGACACCCAGCGCGCAGAACGCGTCATCGGGCAACTGCTCGTCGACCGCGGCTTTCCCGTCGATCTCGACGACCCCGACCACGAACTCCGGGTACTGTTCGCAGAAGACACCGCCGCGGTTGGCTGGCTCGTCGCCCGGAGTGTCAGAGACTACGGCGACCGCAAACCGACCGACCGGCCGTACTTCCAGCCGGGGAGTATGGATCCGCTTTTGGCGCGGGCGCTTGCCAACGTCGCGGGTGCTCGCCCCGGTGCGACGGTACTCGACCCGATGTGTGGCACCGGCGGGATTCTTCTCGAAGCAGGGCTCGTCGGTGCCAACGTCCTCGGTACCGACGCACAACAGCAGATGGTCGAGGGGACACGCGAGAATCTCACTGCGTTCCTCGACGGTGACTGGCACGTCGCCCGCGCCGACGCCCGCTCGCTGCCACTTGCCGACGACAGCATCGACGCCGTCGTCTTCGATGCACCCTACG
>CAZFOF010000152.1:1395-3145 GCA_964520265.1 uncultured Halobacteriales archaeon
CGGCACTACCTCGGCGACGGTCCCGTCGTTCGGGGCGACGCCACGCAACTGCCGTTCGCGGCCGGCGCCTTCGACGGCGTCGTGTTCGACGCACCCTACGGCCGACAGTCGAAAATCGAAGGCGACCTCGACGACCTCCTCTCATCGGCGCTGGCGGAGGCCCGCCGGGTCGCTCCCCGCTGTATCGTCGTCGGCGACCGGCCCTGGGCTCGAACCGCAAGTGCCGCCGGCTGGACGACCGAGGCTGCCTTCCAGCGCCGTGTCCATCGCTCGCTGACTCGCTACGTGCTCGCGCTTCGCCGGTGATTCGTTTTCCCTGCGCAACACTTATCACGCATGCTAGCAAATAGCAAGGTGATATGCCAGTGCAAAACGATCCGGCCTCGACGGGGGAACCAATCTATGAGTGTGTCGACTGTGGCGCACGCGTCGAGGAACCGGATGGACGTCTCTGTTCCTGTGGGGGCTATCTCCAGAACATCGGCGTACCGCGGCCACAGTAAGCGAGCGTACCCGTCATACGGATTGCTGTAACTGTTTTTCGGGACGACCGCACGCCTTCGTGCGGTCAGTCCGGTACTGACGTACAGCAGTCCGTATCAGTCGCCGACGGCCAGTACCGACCAGAGCCGTCGCGTGTCGCCGTCCATCTGCGAGAGGAGATTCCGCGCCCGGTCGGTCGTGGTTCGCTCGACGTCGACCAGTACCATTCCTTCGCCGGGTTGACCGTAGACGACACTCCCACCGGTCGGTGCGGCCACCAGCGCCGGGAGACTCGCAAGGTCTTCTTCGCCGTCGACGACGATGAGCGTCGACTGTTCGTCTGCCTGCTCGATGGCGTCTTGCAGTACCACTAGCAACTCTCGTGACAGCGTCGCTGCCGGGTTCGCGGCGGTCACCTCGCGGTCGAAGCCGCCAATCGCATCCCAGACTTCCGCTTCGACGGCCGTGCGCTCGGTCTGTTCGTCGACGAGTGCAACGTCGGGGACGCGACCAGCCTCCAGGAGATGGTAGGTGACCATATCGCCGACGGCGATGATGGGCGCGTTTGCTTCCGAGAGAAGTGCTTCTGCGTCGGTGAAAATCGGGCCCATCGTCTCTTTGAGTTTCGGGCGCAACGACTGCGGCAACTCGACGATGGCCTCGGTCACGCTATCGCACCTTGAGCGCGTACTGTCCCGGTTCGGTGACGCCCATCTCTGCTGCGATGGCGCTTTCCTCGGGGTGACTGATGACGACATAGCCCGCCCAGTCCTCGGTCAGCGATGTCGAACCACAGGCGTCACAGGACTCGGCCTCGACGGCTTCCTGCACGCGGTGGCACTCACGGCAGACGAGTCGGTCGGCCATCAGCTCTCACCTTCCGCCGACGCCTGGCGTTTCTCCCGCTCTTCGCGGAGCCAGCCGTGTTTGCCGAGACCGACCTGTTTCGCGGTGAGGCCAATCTTCGAGTCCCGCGGATTCCGTTCGTCGATACTCTTGGTGACGATGCGCGCACGGACGGAGTCGCCGACGCCGATCGTCCGGTTGGACTCCCGTGAGGCGAGTGCCTGGCCCTCTTCGTCGTAAGCGAGGTACTCGTCGGAGATCTGTGAGACGTGGAGCAGGCCGTCGACCGGGCCGATGCCGACGAAGGCACCGAAGTTGACCACTTCGACGATTTCGCCGTCGACGACCTCCTGCATCTGTGGGTCGAAGGTGAGTGCGTCGAACTCCGCTTCGTAGTAGACGCCAGGTTCGTTCGGCAAGA
>CAZFOF010000152.1:3155-5020 GCA_964520265.1 uncultured Halobacteriales archaeon
CCCCCGTAAACTAATTACTGATACGCCCGCGTCGTGCAGGCGGCGTTTCAGGGGCTTGTCGTTCGTCACGACGTGCGTCACGTCGTCAGCCTGTGCGAGTTCTACGACCGCATCGTCCGCATACGTCGCCGCCGTTGCCCGCGTCGAACACCGCTGTGCGAGGTCACGACCCACGCTCGCCGCCGTGGCCGCCTCACCAGCGCCGTCCGACAGTTTCTCCAGTTCCGCGACGACCGCCTCTGGGAGGACACACGTCCACTCTCCGAGGACGCGGTCGAGTTCGTCGAACACGCGGACGTTGGTTTCGACGGGCATCATCAGTGCGTTCGTATCGAGGACGACGCTCATTCCTGCAGTGTACCGTAGCCGATGAGTCGCCAGCGCGCGCCGACGCGGCGGTTGATGGCGATTTTCGCGCCCGGCTCCGCACACACCGGTCGTTTGAGTTCCACCTCACACTCGCCCGAGCGGGCACTCGTGACCGATCCGACGGTCGTTGCCGTTCCCACAGTGAGCATCAGCGGTTCGCCGGTCGAGATCTCCTCGACGTCGCTTTTCCCGTCTTCGCCGACGATGCGGTCGAGCAGTTCGACCTCCATGGTGAACTGTTCGTGTACCGGCGGCAGCGTCCCGGGTGGGCCCGCGACCTGACCGGCCAGTGCGTCGCCTTTGGTGACTGCGGGGTCGAGTCCCGTCCCGACACCCAGCAGGCCACCTGGCGTCGCCGCTTCGACGGCGTTGCCGCCGGCCTGCAGCGAGCGTACCGTCGTCTCGACGGCCTGCCACTCGGTCTTGCCGCCTTCCTCGACTTCGCGACCGGGCTTGAGTTCGATGTCGTCGTCGACTCCGAGACTACCCTGCGTGAGCGACCCGCCGAGGACGCCGCCTTCGAGGTCGTCCCAGGTCGTCCCCGGGCGGTTGATGTCGAACGAGCGGGCGACGAGCATCTCGGTGTCCGCGTCGGGGTCGCGTTCGGGTGTCGGAATCTCCTCTTCGACGGCCTGGATGAGCAGATCCATGTTGACACCCTGCTGGGCGCTGATGGGGACGATGGGTGCGTCCTCCGCGACCGTCCCCTCGACGAAGTCGCGAATCTGCTGGTAGTTCTCTTCGGCCTGGTCGCGGTCGACGAGGTCGATTTTGTTCTGTGCGACGACGATGTTCTCGATACCGATGATATCCAGCGCCATCAGATGTTCTTCTGTCTGTGCCTGCGGAACGGGTTCGCTCGCCGAGATGACGAGCACCGCACCGTCCATAATCGACGCGCCAGAGAGCATCGTTGCCATCAGCGTCTCGTGGCCGGGTGCGTCGACGAAAGAGACTGTCCGGAGCACCTCGCTTTCGGTGCCGTCCGGACATTCCTCCTCGACAGTGTACCGCTCCGGTTCGTCCATGTCCGGACAGTGTCGGAACGTCGCGTCGGCGTAGCCAAGACGGATGGAGATACCGCGCTTCATCTCCTCTGAGTGCTGGTCCGTCCACTGGCCACTCAGCGCCTGAACCAGGGTGGTCTTCCCGTGGTCGACGTGGCCGACGAGTCCGATGTTCACCTCCGGTTGTTTGTTCGCTGTCATCTCGACGCCCCCTGCCGGTGATAAACCTACTGTTTGGGCCGCGGCGCTCGCCGCGAGGACGCCGGCAGTATCAGCCGCCGATATGCCGGCCAGTCAGGTCGCGAATCCGCGCCGCCAGTTCGTCGTAGCCGTCGGTTCCGCGCTTGTGGACGAGGCCGAACCCCGCCGACTCCACCTCGTCTGTGATGTGTGGGTCGTCGGCGCTCGTAAAGACGATACACGGCACGGCACCGACCGCCTGGACGCGCTCGCAAAACGCCACGCCGGTCGTCCCGTCCATCCGGTAGT
>CAZFOF010000152.1:5030-5415 GCA_964520265.1 uncultured Halobacteriales archaeon
CGAACGACTCCGGGTCGAACTGCGCGAGCGCCTGCTCCGGGTCGGTGCGTCCCATTACCTGTATGCCGTTTCGTTCCAGATAGACCCGCGTCAGGTCGACGATTTCGGGGTCGTCGTCGACGACGAGGACGCGCGGTCCATCCGCTTCCCGTTGTGCCACCCCAGCGGACATCGTAGTTGCTCCAACAGCCGATACATAAATAAAACGGCGACAGCGCTTTCCGAGTCTGAAAACAGCCGGTCCCGAGCCGCTGGACTGAAAGCCGTCGCCGGCCAATAGCGGGTATGAGCGATTCCGAGTGGGCCGACCGACTCCGCGCGAACCGCGACGAGAAAGACCGCTTTCTGTCCGAGCACCGCCAGTCCCCGATTCCACCCGAGGAGC
>CAZFOF010000152.1:5425-5837 GCA_964520265.1 uncultured Halobacteriales archaeon
ACGACTTCGACGGGCTGAATTACTTCGACCCTGACCCGGACTACCGCGTCGACGCCACGGTCACCGTCCACGACGACCCCGAACCGGTCACGATGGACACCAGCGACGGCCGCGAGGTGCGGTACCAGCGGGTGGTGACCTTCGCCTTCGAACTCGATGGCGAGGAGCACACGCTGGCTGGCTACCAGCAGGAGACCGACGAGGGCGACACCATCTTCGTCCCGTTCCGGGACAAGACGACCGGCCAGCAGACCTACCACGGCGGCCGCTACATCGAACTGGAACTCGACCGCACGCTCGAAGACGGAGAGACCGTTCCTGTTGATTTCAATATCGCGTACTCCCCGTTCTGTGCCTACAGCGAGACGTTCTCCTGTCCGCTCCCCCCCGAGGAAAACTGGCTGGAGACGAC
>CAZFOF010000153.1:0-5779 GCA_964520265.1 uncultured Halobacteriales archaeon
ACGGCGAATCCGAGCCATAGCCCGTCGTGGTGAACGTCTCGACGACGAACTGCAGCGAGCGCAAGAACGTGCGCGGTCGATCCGCGATGACCGTCATTCCGTACTGATAGGCAACCGCAAATCCGAGAAGGAGTACTGATAGCCCACCAATGTAGTAGAATGTCCGCCGTTGCCACCGATCCATATAGCCCTGAACTGGCCCCACCATCTAAAAGACCTGACGGCTGACTCCGGAGATTCAAATGTCAAAAGGCGACGACCGTCGTGTGTGACGTTCGTACTCGGTCGAGATGGGGGAGTCGAAGCCGGCCCGACGGCGGAGTTGGGACGCTACCGGGCCAGTGACGGCAGCGAGGGTGCACGGCTCGCGCTCGACCTGGATGGCCCCCACGCCGCACTCGTCGTCGGCAAGCGCGGCTACGGCAAATCCTACACGCTCGGCGTCATCGCGGAGGAACTGGCACGGACACGCGGCGTTGCACCCATTGTCGTCGACCCGATGGGCGTCTTCACCACGCTGGCCGATGGCGTGACCGACACCGACCACGCCGGAGTGCCGGCACGCGTCGTCGACGAGCCGACGGTCTCTCCGACGGCTCTCGACCCACAGTCGTGGTGTGCACTGCTCGGGCTGGCACCCGACGGTAGCGCTGGTAGTCTCGTCTGGCAGGCGGCGCAACACGCCGACTCTGTGGCTGCGATGCGTGAGTACGTTCGGTCTGCCGACGCAGTGGCGACAGACGTTCGCGCCGCCTGCAACCATCTCGACCTCGCGGCGTCGTGGGATGTTTTCGACACTGACGGTCTCACTGCCGAGACACTCGCAGCGACAGCCGCGACAGTCGTGGATGTCTCGGGGCTGGCGACGGCTCCCGCCAACGCCGTCGTACGCTCGCTGGCCGAGGGACTGTACACTGCTCGTGTCCAGCAACGTATCGACCGACTGCCGTGGCTGCTGGTCGACGAGGCGCATACGTTTTTCGACGGTGTCGCCGACGAGTCGCTTCGTCGACTGCTCACCCGCGGCCGTTCCCCGGGAGTCAGTCTCGTCCTGGCGACACAGCGACCCAGTGCCGTCCCGCCGGTCGGCATCTCACAGGCCGACCTGGTCTGTGCACATCGACTCACCTCCCGTAGCGACCTCGATGCGCTGGCGGCGGCGCGACCGACGTACATGGACAGCGCACTCGGTGAGCGTCTGCCGACAGCGCCGGGTGAGGTGGTGATTATCGACGACGTGACGGAGTCGGTTCACGCCGCACGCGTCCGCACGCGGGACACGCCCCACGATGGCGGGAGTCCCAGTGTCCGCGCCCATACACACTTCTGAGAGCCCTGCGATAGGGACTCCATGGAACGACAGTTCGAGACGGCACTCTCGGCACACGACGAGCGCTCGATTTCCGTCCGCGAACGAGACCTCACCGACGAGGTCATGGACGACCTCGATTTCGCGGCCGCGCTGTATTACCTCTGGACGGGTGAGGAACCCACGGACGGCCAGCGCCGCCTGGTCGATGCGATACTCACGTCGTTGATGGTTCACGGCACCACACCGTCGGCAATCGCCGCACGGCTGACAGCGATGGGTGCCCCCGAGGCACCACAGGCGGCAATCGCGAGTGGCATCTCCGGCGTCGGCTCACGGTTCGTCGGCCCGATGTCGGACTGCTCGGAGGTGCTGTCCGAGTTGGTCGCAACAGCAGACACCGACGCTGCCATCGACGAGTTCGTCACAGAGACGCTCTCGGCGGGCGAGCACTTCCCCGGCATCGGGCACCCACATCTCGACCCGGTCGACCCGCGTGCGGAGTGTCTCTTCGAGATTGCCAGCGAGGAGAATCTTGCGGGTCGACACACCGCTGCGCTTCGCACCGTCCAGGAGCGCTTCGAAACCGAGACAGACAGGCAACTCCCGGTCAACGTCACCGGTGCAATCGCGGCGCTGACAGCGGATATTGGACTCTCGCCGACCGCAGCGCGTGGTCTGGCCGTCATCAGCCGTGCGGCGGGACTCACCGGACACATCCTCGAAGAGGAGACCAATCCGATGGGACCGGATATCTGGAGTGCTATCGACGGCAACACGACACCACCTGAAAAATAGCTCTCGTCAGTTCGTCGTCGTAATCTCGACGACGTCGCGGTGGTCGAGTTCCGTGTCGGCACCGATCTGTCGCTCCGAGCGCACGTCGTGAGCGTGGAGGAAGCCGTCGCCGATGTCCGTATGCAGGAAGTAGGCGAACTCCTCGGCCGTTGCGCCGTTCGGAAGCACGAAACAGTCCTGGAGGAAGGTGCCGTCGTCCTGGGGTTTGCGCGCGCCCGGGAAGATGGCGATGGCGTCCAACTCTTCGAACAGCGCCGCCTCGATTACCTGCTGGACGCCAGTACCGCCGTAGGCGGTGACGAACTCTCGAATCTGTTCGAGTCCCGCGGCCTTCTCGTCGGGGAGGTCTGCCGTCACCTCGAAGTCTTCGTCACCTGGGCAGTACTCCAGAACGCCCTGTTCGGCACCGTTTTTGAGTGCTTTCTCGGCGTGGGCAGAAACCGGGACGAATCTGAGGTGGTCGTACTCGGGGTCGGTCGTGATGGTACCCCAGTTTTCCTGTGCGGCTTCGGTGTCCATCTTGTTCGCCGCGACGACCATCGGCTTGGTGCGGATGCGAATCTCCCGTGCCAGCGCTTCTCTGTCCTCCTCGTCCCACGTGTCGGGGTCGAGTGCCAGATCGAGCGAGAGCACGACCTGTTTTATCTCCTTTTCCGATATCGAGAACGCGGACATCTGCTCTGCGAGGTCTTCTTCGATGTCTTTCTCTTCGCCGTGGTAGCCCGACCGGTAGCGCTCGATGCCTTTCTCCAGGATGTCCAGATACCACATATCGAGTTCCGCTTCGAGGAAGTCGATATCCGCACGCGGGTCGTGGTCGTCTGTCGGTTCGCCTTCGAGGTCTGTCTCGCCGGTGAAATCGACGACGTGTATCAGGACGTCGGCCTCGTTGAGGTCGGTCAGAAACTGATTGCCGAGTCCCTTGCCTTCGTGGGCTCCCGGAACCAGGCCGGCGACGTCGACGAGCTTCGTCGGGACGAATCGGGTTCCTTCCTCGCAGTAGCCGTGATTTGGGGTACAGGAGTGGTCGAACTCCGGGGCTGCACAGTCGACACGCACATACGCCTCTCCGACGGCGGGGTCGATGGTCGTGAACGGATACGCACCCTCCGGCACGTCGTTCATCGTCGCCGCGTTGAAGAAGGTGGACTTGCCGACAGAGGGTTTGCCGACGAGTCCGATTTTGTAACTCATTGCCCTCTGTAGTGCAATGTGTGGCTAAAACGTTGTCAAACGCCGACAGGACGTGTGTGACTGGCAAACACGCCGGTGTTCTCTCCGTGGACGTACCACATCTGCCATCGTCGTCGACGCCGAGGTACCGCTATCGGGAGGGGTGATACACCAAGTCTCAGCACTGATACAGCGGCCGTTTCGGGCGTGCTTTTCGATTGCCAAATGGTGTCTCGTACCAGTATTATTTATACCGTCGATAGGGTATGCACTCGTATGGAAACTGAGCGGGTTGGTGAGCAGGCAGTTCGGCTGACAGCCGAGAACGTGGGTGGCATCGAGCACACCGATGTCACGTTCGAGCCTGGTGTGACGATTCTCACGGGACGGAACGCGACGAACAGAACGTCACTGCTACAGGCCATCATGGGTGGCCTCGGCAGCGACGACGTGTCCCTGAAAGGTGACGCGGATAGCGGACGAATCACGCTTCAGGTTGGCGACAGCGAGTACACGAGAACACTCGAACGGCAGGCCGGAGAGGTGGTACTGCGAGGGGAGTCCTACTGTGAAGACACACAACTGGCGGATCTGTTTGCGTTTTTGCTTGAGTCGAACGACGCCCGTCGAACGGTCGCCCTCGAAGACGACCTGCACGATATCATCATGGAGCCCGTCGACGACGCGGCCATCCAGGCGGAGATTCGGCAACTCACATCTCGCCGCGAAGACATCGACGACAAAATCGACGAACGCGATTCGCTGGCGGAGAAACTGCCCTCACTGGAACAACAGCGCGTCGACATCGAGAACCAACTGGAGACGAAACGGGAACGGCTCGAAGCCAAACGCGAGACACTGGAGGCCCGCTCGGCCGACGCCTCTGAGGCACACGCCAAAGAGTCCAAACTCGAAGCGAAGATGCAGGAGCTCCAGGAGTGCCGTTCGGCGCTGGATACGACGACGTTCCGACTGGAGAGCCAGGAGGAGAGTTTGGCCTCGTTGAACGACCAGCAAGCCACCCTGCAAGCGGAGTACGAGCAACTCCAGACGGCAGATGGCGGTACTCTCGACGACATCGAGGCGGATGTGAGTCGTCTTCGCGACCAGAAACAGCGCCTGGAGTCCGAACTGAGCAAACTCCAGAACGTCATCCAGTTCAACGAGGAGATGCTCGACGGGACGAGTCAGGACATCGCAGCGGCACTTCGGGGGGACAGCACCGACGAAGCCGTGACAGACCAGTTGCTCGACACCGACGATTCGGTCGTCTGCTGGACCTGTGGCAGCGAAGTCGAACAGGAGGCCATCGAGGAGACACTGGCGCGGTTGCGAGAACTCAGGCAGTCGAAATACACCGCGCAGACGGAACTCGAAGACGACCTGGCAGACCTCAAAGAGCGCCGCTCGCAGTTACAGGAGACCGAAACTCGCCGCGAGCAACTCGAAGACAAACTGGCAGAGATCCGTGCCGAAATCGACGAACGCGAGTCGAAAATCGACGACCTCGAACGCGAGCGCGACGACATCGAGGCCGACATCGACCAACTCGAAGCGGAAATCGAAGAACTGGAAGCACAAGACCGCTCGGACGTACTCGACGCACACCGCGAGGTCAACGAACTCGAACTCGAAGTCGACCGACTCGAAGGCGAGCGTGACCGTCTCGCGAGCAACATCGACGATATCCAGTCGCAATTGTCGGAACTGGCCGACCTCGACGAACAGCGCGAGGCACTGACAGAACAACTCAACGACCTCCGAACCCGTATCGACCGCATCGAACAGGAGGCAGTCGAGGCGTTCAACACCCACATGGAGACCGTTCTGGACATCCTCGACTACGAGAATCTCAACCGAATCTGGGTCGAGCGAGCACAGACAGAGACCAGAGATGGCCGGCGTACCGTCACACAGACCGAGTTTCGCCTCCACGTCGTTCGCTCGACCGAGGACGGCGTCACCTACGAGGACGACTTCACGCATCTCAGCGAGAGCGAACGCGAAGTCACGGGTCTCGTGTTCGCACTTGCCGGCTATCTCGCCCACGATGTCCACGAGGAAGTGCCGTTTATCCTGCTCGATTCGCTGGAAGCCATCGACTCCGAACGCATCTCTGCGCTGGTCGACTATATGCGCGAGTACGCCGACTATCTCGTCGTTGCGCTTCTGGAAGAAGACGCGGCAGCCCTCGATGATTCCTACGCTCGTGTGACCGACATCTGATACGGACTGCTGTACGTCAGTACCGGACTGACCGCACGAAGGCGTGCGGTCGTCCCGGAAAACAGTTACAGCAATCCGTATGAGTGGTGGGTCACGCCGCAGGGGTGGATTTCCCACACCAGTAGAAACGGCTAAGTGGCGGTTCCCGCAAGACAGTCCAAGATGGCAGGCCAGGTCGACGAGCCCGACACACACTACAAAGTCGGAAAGATTCTCTCTGAGTACGACTTGCTGGAGTTACACGACCAGCTCCCAGACCTGTGGCTCGGTGAG
>CAZFOF010000154.1:0-1641 GCA_964520265.1 uncultured Halobacteriales archaeon
TAGCCCTGGTAGGTGGCGTTGGCCTTGACCGAGCGCAGACAGAGGTCGGCGAACTCGTCTTTCGCGTCGACGACGAAGTTCTCGACGTCGAGTGCCTCGGCGGTCTCCTCGGCTTCGGCGAACTCTTTTTTCGGCTGTCCGACATCGACGGTGACGCCGATGACTTCGTCGTAGCCGTACTCTTCTTTCAGCAGCGGGACGCAGACTGTCGTGTCGAGGCCGCCCGAAAAGGCGAGCGCGACGCGGTTTCCTTCTGGCATGTGTTGGATGGTGTGTGTCGGGTGGCCGATATCCGCCCCAGAACCCGACGGTGGGCGGTTGTTTGCGGTTGGTCGAAACGTCGAGGGGGTGAGTAATAGTGGGGCCTAACGGCCCGGTCGTCGTCGTCGAAAACTGGAAACGGACCCGCTGGTGGACGTGAACGCGCCACCGCGTGCGTAGATCCGGGTCATGTACGCAGGAATAGCCGGAGTGGACTACAAATAACTTCCGAGAGAAGTGTGGTGTGTGTGTCGCTGACGTGGGTCAGTCGCTGTGCCGCACCAGCAGTCCCGTTGCCAGCAACGCACCGAGTGCAACGACGAGTCCGAAGCCAGGCCCGCTCTCGCCGGGTGTCTCCTCGCCGCTGTCTTCGGTCTCTCCGTCAGTCGTCTCGTTGCTTGCGCTTGTCGTTGCGGTTTCGGTCGTCTCGTCGTCGGTCGCGTTCTCGTCGTGTTCGTGCGTCTCGCCGTCGTCGTGCGTGTCTCCGTCTGCCGTCCCATCGTCGTGGCTCTCACCGGCGACGACGAGTTCGAACCCGGAGAAGTCAGTGCCACTCTGGTAGGTGAGAGTCCCGTCAGCCGTTGAGGCCGCTGAGTGGGTCACCGACTCGACACTGTACTCCGATGGCCCCCGCATGTGGACGGGGCGGTCGAGCGAGAAGCCGCTGGCGAAGGGTTCCGTGACGGTCAGGTTGTTCCCCTCGACTGCGGCCAGTCCGTTCCAGGTCAGCGTCGCCTCGACGACACCCGTCGTGTCGCTGCTGCGGAAGTCGAGTGTCGTGTTGCTGACTGACATCGCCCGTCCAGTCTCGATAGCGGACGCGTTGGCGACGTTCTGGAAACGAGTCTCGAAGTCCGTTCGGAACTCCTCGCGGTCGGTCTGGTTGTCCCGAATCTCCTCGAATGCGGCTTGTCGGCTGTCGTCGCTGAGATTGAACGTGTACGTTAGCACGACTGTCGCCGAGCCGTCCTCGTGCAATTCGACGATAAACGCCGGTGCGTCGTACTCGTCACCGAGGTCGGCTGTGGTACCTGACGCCGCGGCTGCCGGGCCGACCGTTGCGGTCAAAACCAGCGCAACGACTGCGAGCACTACCTGGCGTCTGGCTGTCTTCTGCACTGCCATTTACTCGGCACCGTCCGCGTTCTCGGCCGCTTCGTGTGAGGAGTGTCCGTGATTCTCGTCGGCGGCGTTACCATGGGTTTCCCCTTCGGTCATGTTGTCGTCGGCCACGTCGCCGTCGGTCATATTGCCGTCAGTCATGTTCACGTCTTCGGTCTCGCCTTCGGTCGTGTTCACGTCTTCGGTCTCGCCTTCGGTCGCGTTCCCGTCGTCAGCACCGTGGTCGTCAGCGGGCATCTCGTCTGGGCCGTGACCGGC
>CAZFOF010000154.1:1741-5221 GCA_964520265.1 uncultured Halobacteriales archaeon
GGCCTCGTTGCCGTGTTCTTCTTCAGATTCGTTTTCGGGCATCTCGTCTGGGCCGTGACCGGCGGCCTCGTTGCCGTGTTCTTCTTCAGATTCGTTTTCGGGCATCTCGTCTGGGCCGGCGTGGTCGGGCATCTGGTCTGGGCCTGCGCCGTGACCGGCGATGCTACGGGCGATTTCGGAGACCTGCTGTCCGCCGAGTTCGCTCGCGTTTTCTTTCAGCTCCTGGATTGCAGTCGCGTTGACGTCGTTGGCTTCGAGTTCTTCAGCCGGGAGTCCCTCGGAGGCGTTCCCCGTCTCGTTTGCCATCTCCTTTGCGTTGTCCATCTTCGCGTTCAGTTCCGCGATCTGGGCTTTGTACTTGCCTTCGCTCACTGATTCGCGGGACTCGTTGAGTTCTTCCTGTTCCTGTTTGAGCTCCTCGATTCGCTCTTCGACGTTTTTGAACTGGTCGGCGACGACGCCGGCCTTGCTGTTGTCACTCTTTGCCTCTGCGACCGCGTGTCCGAAGGCGCGTTTGTCGACTTCACCTTCGAGTTCTGCTTCCTGGACACCGACGATACCGGAGAGTTGCTCACCGGGCGCGATGCTTTCGTTCTCTTCTGTACTATCGGTCTCTCCGTCCGTTTCATCTGCCTGCACGGTGTCGCCAACCGCGGCCAGTCCCGCCATCGGGACGACCGCCATGGAGACGACGACCAGTGCGGCCATCGTGAGTGCGCTGATCTGTCGCATTGTAACTGGTAGTTGTTCCCCTACCATCGTATAAACCCACCTTGCTAAACCCGACTTTCTCCCGATTAATCCGAATTAAGTCAGTTTGAAAGCCGCTGCTGTCGTGCGTTTCTTATCTGTTTACGGTAATTGCCGCCTCAAACCGTCGAAGAATTTAAATACAAGTTTTCATTCCCCGAGTTTGCCCTCTCCGAGAGAGGGTGGGGCTGTCAGGTACCGTTCTCGCCGGACTGTTCGAGTTCCACGTCGGGGAGCGTGAGCACGTTCTCACGGCCGAGGCGGAACGCCTCGACTTTGTCTTCCTCGCGGAGGTCACCGACGACCTGGCTGGTCTTTGCGCCCGTCCAGTCCAGTTGCTCGGCGACCTCCTGTTGTTTCATCCGCCCGCCGCCGTTTTCGAGCAGTTGCAACACGCGCTCCTCGTTGCTGAGCAGTTCCGGTGGCAGTTCGTCGCTGCCGGTGTCTTCGGTTACCGCACCGCCGGCGTCGTCCCCTCCGCTGGAGGGCTGTGCACCGTCGCCCTCACTGCCGCGCTGGCGGACGAACAACATGACAGCGGCCCCGATTACCACGACCATGACTCCAAAGAGCAGTCCGACCTGGTCGCCCGTGTCCCCACTGCCGGGGTCGGTGCCCTCGTCTGCTCCACCCGCATCAGTATCAGTGCCGTCCGTGCCGTCTGTCCCTCCAGCCGTCGACGTAGGCGTTTGCGCCTGCTGGCTGAAGACAACCTGTGGCTCGCCGGGGTCGAAGTCGAGTTGTCCGTCCCAGACGACTTCACTGTCGTCGGTGCGAGACGGGTCGGGTGTCACCGAGCCAACCGAGTAGTCATCGGGTGCCCGCATCCGCAACGATGTCTGGTCGTTGAGGAAAAACTGTTCGATGGCGTCGCCGGCTTCGATTGTCCCGTTGGTGGCCGTCGCGAAGTTCACCCACTCGAAGCGATAGACGAACAGTCCGTACTCGACCTGGGGTTGAGACTCCCGGTGCGTCTCCAGTTCCACACTCTCGACGCGCATCTCCCGGCCCGTCGAGTTCTCCGCGGCGGCGACGGTTCGCTCCATTCGCTCGCGAAACGGCCCGAGATACGTCGACGGATTCTCGTTTGCTTCCTGTGTGATGTTTTCGAATGCCGCCGTCGTGTTCGCGTCGTCGAGTTCGATTCGGTAGACGAGTTCCCAACTCGCGTTCCCGTCGCTCTGCAGGTCGACGTTCAACCTCGTCGAATCCGTCTCCACGCCGACCTGGGTGGGTGCGTCCCCTTCGAGTGCACCGACACCTCCTGTGGCAGTCGCCGAGACGACGACCACCAACAGCACCACTAGCCCTGCGCGTTTCGACATATGGCACGGGAATTCGAACTCGGTGTTAAAACAGTTTCTCACTCGTGGCTGGCCAGAAGCCATTTCAGGTGCAGAACCGAACAACCCAGTATGCGTGGCGATATCGACACAGACACGCTCCTCCGGGTGGTGCTCGTCCTGGCGGTGGTCTGGCTCGCCCTCGAGGTGCTGGAGGCACTCCTCGACACCCTCGGGTTTATCTTCCAGGTGCTCCCGAAACTCGTCGGACTGGCGCTTATCGTTGTCGTTGCCCTCTACCTGCTCGACAGGCTGTGACCGACGCGCTTTTCGCGCTCTCGCCGTGTATTCTCCGGTGTGTATAGCCTGAACGTACCGCTTCCGGGCTCCGTCTCTGCGCTCGCGACTGACCTGGCACGCGAACTCCCCGGCGCTCGCGCACGCGAGCGCGACAATCACACACTTGTCGCCAAACGACTCGAGGCCGACGACCGCGTGGCTTTCCAGCGGGCACGCGCTCGTGCTCGGGACGTGCTTACTGGGACACCCGCCTTCGAGATACGACTCGCTGGCATCTCACTGTTCGAGACGCCGCCGACCGGGAACGCCCCCGTCGTCTATCTCAGCGTCGAGTCCCCGGGACTGGAAGCCCTCCACGAACGCCTCTGTGAGCAGTTCGACCCCGCCGAGGGCATCGAGGGCGAGGCGTACACGCCACACGTTACCGTTGCCCGTGGCGGCAGCCTCGACGCCGCGAGACGGCTCACAGACCGCGATATCGACCCAATCGAGTGGACGGTGTCACGCCTCCAGTTCTACGATGCAACGCGCGGCGAGTCTGCCGGCACCGTCTCGCTGCCCGCATAGTCGGGAGAGACACGCTTTTGGTGCCGCCGGCCGTCCACCTGAAATATGGATTACCAGGAAGTCGAGGGTGCCAGGGAGTTCGTGGCACGCCTGGAACACGGACGCGACTGGCGCGGACAGATCGAAGACTTCGCCGAGGACGAGGAGATCGATGCCGCCTTCTTCTTCGGTCTTGGTGCGGTACAGGACGCGGTGTTGAACTTCTACGACCAGGACGACCAGGAGTACCAGGCAATCGAGTTCGACGAACCACTGGAAGTCACGCCAGCCGTCGGCAATATCTCCTGGCTCGACGGCGACCGATTTGCACACACGCACGTCGCGCTGTCGGATGCCGAGGGTGCTACCGTTGCGGGCCATCTCGACACTGCGACCACCTTCGCCGGCGAACTGTACGTCCGTGAGTTCGACACCGAACTCGAACGGGCACACGACGAGGTAACGGACCTCGACCTCTGGCCGCTGTGATGGGCGTGCAATGAGGCCGGACGACGAACGCTACTTCGAGGAGTTAGAGGCCGAACTCGACGAGGCCTTCGCCGTCGCCAACGAGGCACGCGAGCGCGGCGGCGACCCCGCG
>CAZFOF010000154.1:5231-5766 GCA_964520265.1 uncultured Halobacteriales archaeon
TCCTCGGTATCGACGGCGTCGCCGAACGCGTCCGCGAACTCGAAGGGGAGATGAGCCGCGAGGAGGCGGCACTGGAACTCGTCTCCGATTTCGTCGAGGGCACTGTCGGCGACTACGACTCCCGTGCCGGCAAGGTCGAAGGGGCCGTCCGGACAGCCGTTGCCCTGCTCACGGAGGGAGTCGTCGCCGCCCCCATCGAGGGCATCGACCGGGTCGAACTGCTGGAGAACGACGACGGCACCGAGTTCGTCAACATCTACTACGCCGGGCCGATTCGCTCTGCTGGCGGGACGGCACAGGCACTGTCGGTGCTCGTCGCCGACTACGCCCGCGCACTCCTCGGCATCGACCAGTACAGGGCCAGAGACGACGAAATCGGGCGATACGCCGAGGAAATCGAACTGTACGACACGGAGACCGGCCTCCAGTACTCGCCCAAGGAGAAAGAGACCGAGTTCATCGCCGAGCATATGCCCATCATGCTCGACGGGGAGGCGACCGGCGACGAGGAAGTCTCTGGCTTTCGTGACCTCGA
>CAZFOF010000155.1:0-5730 GCA_964520265.1 uncultured Halobacteriales archaeon
GGCCCGACCGACGACGAATGAGCCTTATTCGAGGTCGCGACGCCGCCAGGTGAGCAGTTGCTCGCGGTCACGGGTGTCCTCGGGCAGGTCGCCAAACCACTGCGCGTCGGAGATTTCACCGTCGGGGTCGTCGGCAGTCGGGGTGATAGCCATCGAGTCGACCGCTGCCTCGAAGATGGGGAGAATCCCCCAGGTTGAGTGGTCACCGGCGTGGAAATGGACACGACCGAGCAATGTGAGTCCGCGGTAGTCAGCGACCAGGCCGGCCTCCTCGGTGAGTTCTCGAATCGCCGCCTCGCGGAAACTCTCGGAGTGTTCTGACTCGCCACCGGGGAGCACCCACATATCGACCGCATCGTGTCGCACGAGGAGGAGACTGCCGTCGGGCCGATGGACGAGCGAGTGTGCGCCGTAGGGTGCACCGTTTGCCTCGATACGCTCGGCGACGGTTCGAAAGCGCTGGCGGGAGACGTGCTTGGTCGTCTCGAAGGTTGTCACGTCGTCGTAGCGCTCCTGGAGTCGGTGAAACGTCTGTTCGGCTTGCTGGTCGGCCTCGTCGGCGAGATACCAGAGTCGATCCACGGCGGTCATCTGCGACGATGGCAGCGGGTGGGTGGCTTCAGCGGCGACACACGAGGGCGAGAGAGCGAGTAAGTCATGCTCGCTTATACGCCGCTGTGCGCAATAAGTGTTCGACTCTCGGCCAGAGTTACACGGGGCGAATCAGTCCCTTTTTGTTGAGCCACACAGTATCGCCGGGTATGACATTCGAGGAGGACGATATCGTTGTCCTGCACGACGAACACAGCGACCACGACGGCGAGGAAGGGACAATCACCCAGGTGATGGAGACGATGTTTGGCGACGCTACCTACACGGTTAGCTTCGAAGAGGGCCAGGAGCAGGGCGTGCCCGAAGACAATCTCGAAGCGGTCGAGGAGTAACGCGATGGCCTCGATACCGTTCCACTACATCGACCTCCGGTCGTTCTGTTACGTGACGGAGGACGAGGAACGGGTCGAGGACGCACTGCAGACGTTTCTGCCCGAGGAGTTCGAACTTCAGCGGACGGAGTCGGAAGGCCACTACGGCGACCGGATTCTCGTTCTCTCGGCCCGCGTCGAGAATGCCGACGAGATGCGGACGATTCTCGACGCATTCGCCGAACTGCCCGACGAAGAACTGGAGACAGTGCGTGCGGAACTCGACGAGCGAGTCAACGAGAACTGCACGCTGTTCGTGACTCTCGACAAGCAAGCGGCGTTTTCCGGCGAAGTGACACTCGGTGACGGCATCACACTCCGGGCGAAAGTCGAAGCCTATCCCGCAAAGAAGGAGTCTGCTGTCGAGAACGTCCGCGACGCGCTCGACGACCTCTGATGTACGAGGGGATTCACGCCACCCCAGACGGCGAAAGCACCGTCGCGAGGATGGCGCTGACAGCCAGCGAGCACGGCTACGACGGTATCGTCGTCAGAAACCACGGCGACACGCCCGCTTCCTACGACCCCGCCGAAATTCGCGAGGAGTACGACATCGACGTCGTCCCTGCTGTCGAGATTCGCGCGACAGACCCCTCGCGTGCGAGCGGGTTCGTCGGCAACCATCGCGACCAGCGGGCACTCGTTGCCGTCCACGGCGGCGACCCCGACATCAACCGGTTTGCGGTCGAACAGCCAGCCGTCGACGTACTCGCCCATCCGATGGACGGCGACGGTGACTTCAACCACGTCCTCGCCAAAGCGGCCGCGACGAACAGCGTTCGCGTCGAACTCTCGCTGTCGTCAGTGTTGCGTGCAAGCGGCGGAAAGCGCGTCCAGGCGCTACGTTCCTTGCGGAAACTCCACGAGTTGCTTGTGCAGTACGACGCGCCGTTTGTTGTCAGTGCCGACCCATTTAGCCATCTCCACATGCGAACGCCCCGGGAGTTGCAGGCACTCGGCGATGTGGTCGGAATACCATCCGAAGACATCGAAGACGGGCTCAGAGAGTGGCAGCGAATCGTCGAGCGGAACAGAGCCCGCCAGTCAGAGGCCTTCGTCGAACCCGGTGTGTGGAAAGGCTCCCGCGAGGAGTGAGCGGGAGCTATCCGACAGCGAGTCGGCCATACCAGGGCGACGGTGCGGTGGGACAAACAGAATACTTTAGCCGGGTGACGCACAATCTCCGTCGAGATGGAAGGCGGTGCCGCCGAGAACTTCACCCGGATGGGAACACTCGGTATCGAGGAGGAGTTCTACGTCGTCGACGAACGAGGGAGACCGACCAGTGGAACCGATACGCTCGTCTACGAGTCTGAGCCACCTGAGATTCTCGAGGAGCGACTCGACCACGAACTGTTCAAATGCGTCATCGAGACGCAGACGCCGCTTATCGAATCACTCTCGGCGGCACCGGAGAACCTGCGTGCGGTGCGCAACGCACTGGTCGACCACGCCGAGACACACGGGTTCCAGATTGCGGCCGCGGGCTTGCACCCGCTTGCCGACTGGCAGGAACTCGAACACGCCGAAAAGCCACGCTATCGCGCACAACTCGACCGGATTCAGTACCCACAGCACCGCAATACGACGGCGGGACTGCATATCCACGTCGGCGTCGACGATGCGGACAAGGCGGTCTGGATTGCCAACGAACTGCGGTGGTATCTCCCGATGCTACTCGCGCTGTCGGCGAACTCGCCGTACTGGTGTGGATTCGACACTGGACTGGAGTCGGCACGGGCGAAAATCTTCGAAGGGCTCCCGAACACGGGCGTCCCGACCGCCTTCGACTCCTACGAGGCGTTCGAGACGTTCGAACAGACGATGCTCCAGACGGACTCCATCGAGGACAGGGGAGAACTCTGGTACGACGTTCGACCCCACTCCGAACACGGTACCGTCGAGGTGCGGACGCCCGACGGCCAGGCAGACCCCCAGCAGGTGTTGACGTACGTCGAATACGTCCACGCGCTCGTCGGTGACCTGGCCGCACGCTACGAGGACGGCGAAAGCACCACCGAGATGCGCCGGGAACTGCTCGACGAGAACAAGTGGCGTGCAATCCGCCACGGTCACGACGCGTCGTTGCTCTCGCGTGAGTTCGATGAGGAGATTCCACTCGGCGACCTCGTCCAGCGAGAGGCCGACAGACTGGACGTGCCCGGGCTATACGACCTCTACGACCGCGAGAGTGGAGCGACCCGGCAACGTCGACTCCGTGGGACAGACGGGGAGGATGCACTCTGTGAGTCGCTCATCCTCGAACGATTCTGATACGGACTGCTGTACGTCAGTACCGGACTGACCGCACGAATGCGTGCAGTCGTCCCGGAAAACAGTTACAGCAATCCGTATGACGACCGGTGCCAGAGGGGTGCCGTGAGCGAGAGATTTTTATCAGGCAACGGCTTTCGTCCTCCTAGAAGCAACGTATGTCTACTGACGATAGTTCGGATGGCGACGGTGTTGACCCGACTGGAGAAAACTCGGGACAGGACGTCCGCGACCGGCTCGAACGGGGGGCCGACCGCGCCGTCGAACAGTTCGACGAAGGAGTCGTCGATTTGCTCTCCTGGCTGTTGGACACAGAGACACGCGCTCGTATCTTCGTCAATCTCCGGCAACAGCCCGACAGTACGAGCGACGAAATCGCAGAGGGAACCGGATTGTACCCGAGTACGGTACGAGAAGCGCTCGCAGAGTTACACGACGACGGGCTCGTCACCAGGCAAAAGCGCGAAAGTGACGGCGCAGGAAACAATCCCTACGAGTACGCCGCTATCGCGCCGAGTGACCTGGTTGGCAATGCCGTCGACGACGTCCAGAATCAGTTGAACGCCGTCTGTAACCTCGACGAGTATCTCGATGACGAGACGGAGTCGCACGATACCGACACCGAACCGGTGACGATTACCGTCGAAGACGCAAGTGACGAGTGAAAACGCACCTTTCAATCGAGTGACCCATTGAGTCGAAGACTCTAAAGGCCGACGTACCTTGACAGGTGATATGGAAGTCGCGCTTGGCGGGACGTTCGACCCAGTGCACGACGGCCACCGAGCGCTGTTCGACCGGGCGTTCGAACTCGGAGATGTGACAGTTGGATTGACCAGTGACGAACTCGCACCGCGTACCCGTCACGAAAACAGACCGATTCAGTCGTTCGACACCCGCAAGCGTCACGTAGAATCGGAGTTACGACGGTATGCCAACGAGTACGGCCGCGAGTTCGAGATTCGTGAACTGACGGAACCGACGGGCATCGCGACGGAGGGCCAGTTCGATATCCTCGTCGTCTCGCCGGAGACAGCTACCGGCGGCAAACGAATCAACGAGATTCGCCGTGAACAGGGTCTGGCGGAACTCGAAATCGAAGTCGTCGACCACGTCTATGCCGACGACGGCGAAATTATCTCATCGACGCGCATCGTCCGCGGTGAAATCGACGAACACGGCAATCTCACACCTGACGCCGACGGCCGACCCATCGAGGGCGAGTCGGTCGACTGACCGGTTTGTTGGCCTGCCACTTTGTTCCGTACTGCCTCGTCAGTCAGAGCCGTGTTTCGGTACGTGTCCACACCGGTCACAGCGTAGCGACCCGTGTACGCGCCCGAGGACGTTCGCACATCGCGGGCAGGCGTGGGTAGGTGCGCGCTCGGCAGCCGATGCGTCAGTGGCGTGTTGGGACTGAGCCATCACCCATGTATTGATTCGACGATACTTAATACTAGTCTCGACGTTTGTCGAACTCACCAGGATGGGGCATCGAGTCCAGACGTTTCTAAGAGGTCTTTCCAGCGTTGCTGGACGGAGAGCCGCGAGACGCCGGCAGCGTCGGCGACAGCTCCCTGGGAGCGCTGTTGACCAGCAACCAGCGCACCGACGTACAGCGACGCCGCCAGCGTTGGTTCCTTCGAGCGGTCGTCGTCGGGGAGATTCGAGAGAAACACGTCGGTCGCACGCGAGCGCGCCTCTGTGCCGAGGTCGAGACGGTCGGCAGCCTCTTCCAGACGGTCGAGGTGTGCTTCGTTCTCGATTTCGTCGCTCGCCCGATACATATCCCACTGTTTGCGAGACTGTCGTATATCCTTTTCCCGGGGAGAGAAAAGCCGAACGCAGATAGACGGCTGTCTCGAAAGCTCGATAAGTGAAACAGGACGGCTACACCCGCCGTCGGGGCGGCTTCACTTCGACGCGATGCGGAGGAGGTTCGGTTTGGTCGTTCCTGTCCCGTCACACTCAGGACACGATTCTGTGTCCGTTCGGTCACCGACTGTCTGGATGGTTCCCGCGCCGCCGCACTTGGGACACTCGGAGGGGGTGTCGAGACACTCCGCACAGAGAACCGTATCCGGCCCGTACATGATACCAGTGTAGGACGCAAGGAGGTCGTCTCGGTCGTTTCCACTTGCCATCTCTCCGTA
Organism: uncultured Halobacteriales archaeon; assembly: GCA_964520265.1. Lineage (GTDB taxonomy): Archaea > Halobacteriota > Halobacteria > Halobacteriales > Haloarculaceae > Salinibaculum. Next base: position 5,411 of record CAZFOF010000155.1, read on the forward strand.
CACCTCGCTGCTGGAGAGGAGTTCATCGTCGTCGATGTCACCATCGCACTTGGTACAGACTGACATATCATTGACTTCTGTTCATGGGGGCATATAAATTATGACGTAAATACTATGTATTGAGGCAACAACTGCGAAACAGTCTGTCGTTGTGTCTGGAGTATGGCAGCGTGCTTACCTCTGTGTCCACCAGACGGGGAAACTGCAAGCGGCAGATTCTTGAATGGGTCGCGGCTACGAGCGAGTGCGCGCGGGTTGCCGAGCTAGGCCAAAGGCGCAGCGCTTAGGACGCTGTCCCGTAGGGGTCCGCCGGTTCAAAT
>CAZFOF010000156.1:0-5697 GCA_964520265.1 uncultured Halobacteriales archaeon
CCGTTCGTCGAGGGCTCCGACCGGTCGGGTCGGATTCCGATGTACTGATTGCTCTCCCCGGAACCTAACTGTTCTCACACCTGGCGTCGATGACACGGCACAGACGCCACTACGTCACTCACCTCGATAGGAACTGGCAAGAAGTACACGACCGATATGAAAGGTTGCCAATCTGTTCACATCTCGTACTGTCCTTCCTGTCTGTACGTGCCATATGTTGGAATATCGGTACTCATCACCAATCTATAAGTAATAGACGAGTTTCGATTACCACACAAAAGTACACATGAATTTTCCAGAGAGAATTTTTGCAGTTGGTGGCGCGGGCAAGGCCATTGCGCTTGAGCTGTTGGAAACCGAATGGGTTCTGAACGACATCCTACAGCCACAGCCGAACCCATCTTCGACGACAGTCACGATTATCGACACGGCCGAGGGAGAGCAAAACACCGACAAGCGACGGATTCAGGAGATTCGCGAACACATCAACCGGAAGGAGGCCGAACTGCGCGACTCGGGAAGTGGCCGAACCGGTGACATCACTGTCGAGTACAAACTCATCACCGAGGATATCCACCTCAGTGGCAGTATCGATCTCCTGGGAGACGAGGCGGTGCCACGAATCGCCAGCGGGAACGGGATGAAAGAGGAAAACTGGTGGATTACGGAAGAACACATCAACGAGAACCTGGACTTTGCGAAGGGTGTCGTCCGCAAACGTGGGTTGGGCAAAGGAATCTATTACAAGGCCTATGCCGAAGACGACCAGATATCGTCCTATATCGACCTCCCGCAGAAAGGGAAAGTCGCCGTGCTCGCGGGACTCGGTGGCGGCACGGGGTCGGGCATTCTCATCGACCTCGCAAAACACTTGCAGGCCAGACAGCGAACCGCGGAGATTACACTCTTTGGCGTGCTCCCGAACCACACTGAAGGAATCAAAGAAAACACCAACGCCTTTGCCGCACTTTCGGAACTGGAATACAACGCACTCCAGGGCGAGCAGGTGTTCAAAGACCGGGTTATCGTTCCAATCGACCCGACGAACTTCGACGGGAAAACCGGCAACCGAATCCAGACCGGCAAGTATCTCGAGGAACTCGACCAGGCGATTATCTATCTGCTTGCTTCCTATTACAACACGCAAAATCTCGAAGACCCCTTCGCAGACTCGCCGCGGTACGCTCCGTTTACAATCGGTATCCCACAGGTACTCCGATACAACGTCGAAGCAATCAACGAGGCACGGGAACGATTCCGTGACGTTCTCAACCGCAAGGAGGATGCCCTCCAGGAGGAGGTCGATATCTACTCCGAAATCGAGCGATTCCTGACCCGACACTACGACGAAGACGTCGAGTCTGGGTTGCGCGATCTCGACAGAACCGACATCAAGGAACGACTCGAAGACGCCGAGTCGTGGCTCGATTTCGACCTGTTCAGCGAACTCGAATATCACTCTCTTAGCGTCTTCGAGGATATCATCCGGGACGCAAAGGAGGAATCCGACGACATCGTCGAACAGGTCGACATCATCGCTGGTTCGCTCCGTGCAGTCGACGCGACCGACAAGGAGGCAGGCACCTTCGTCGACGATATCGACGAACACCTCGCCGAGGTGCTAGAGCGTGACCTGACGGTTCTCTCCCGTCGCAAGGACATTCTCGAACGGCGCAAGGCAATCGACGACAACAAGATTCGCGACACAGTCGAGTATCTGCTCGGCATCGGCGATACGACGGCCGCACCGGGTGTCAAACTCCAGCGCCTGGAGGCGAAACTCGACGACATTGTCGACCGACGCAAGCAGGTCGACGCAGACCTCGAAGAAACTATCGAGGAACTGGAGGCCGCCAAAGAGGAGCAGTCGGCCGAAATCGAGGAACACACGAACAACTGGATTCGAAACGTCGAAGACGAGATCACCCAGTTGGGTGCAATCGACATCAATGCTGTCCGTTCGACGCTGTCGACGCTGCAGTCACAGCTTGAGGAGGCGATGCGGCTCGTTGAGAGTGCAGAAACCAACGACGAAGTCGAACGGGTCGACGAAAGCGGTATTCTGGAGACTCTCGACGAACTCGAAGGCCAACTCGACGCCGTGGACGTCAACCTCTCCGACGAACGCAGCGACGTCGCGTCGTCGCTGACCGACCTCAAACGGGCGAAGAAAGCGTTCCTCGCAATGCACCAGGAGGAGAGTACGCTCGAAAAAATCACCCCCTGGGACAGCAACACCGAGGAGGAAAAACAGGAAGCAAACAAGGACTTCCGCATCAAGCGAAACAACCTCAACGAGAAGGGAGTCTACCAGGTCGGCCCACCGACCGGGAGTTTCGACGCCCAGTTGACTTACGACAGCAGCGATATCGTCGACACCGTCGTCGAGACACAGCGGTCGCTCGAAGAGTCGGTCATTACTTCACTCCAGTCTCGCGTATCGAACCTCCCGCAGTCCAAACAGCAGGCACTCAACGGCGAACTGGAGAGCGACAGGCCGGATATCGAGCAGATTCGAGAGACGGCACGGGATGTCTTCCGTGACGAAATCGCCGAAACGGACGATATCGAAGCACGGAAAAAAGACCTCGAAGCCGAACTGGAGAAACTCGACCGGCAGGCAGAGACCTACGAACCGGCGATCGAGTTGTTCCAGACGGTGAACAACAAACGCGAGTCCTGGTCGGAGAAGAACTCACAGTTCCGCTCGGAACTTGCAGAGCACGACGAGGATTCGACCGACCAGGTCTCGACACACGAAGAGGATTACGTCTACGTCAAAAGCATCAAGCCAGCTGACATCTTCCGCGCGACAGGCAACGACAACATCGCCGAAAGCGACCTCTTTGCGAACAAAGAGGAGAACCTCCGCGTCAGGAAGAATCTGGAGGAACTCGCCAAGAACGCGAGAAACCAGCAGTACACTGGCTTGCGACGGCGGAAACTGTCCAAGGGACGCTCCCGGTATAGTGACCTCAAAATCCGCGTGGCCGCGACCAGTCCCGCAATCAACGACATCGACGCGGACGCACTGGACTTCGAAGACCTGTTCCGCGGTGCCTACGACCTCGGTGCGAGCGGCAAGCGCGTCGAGAGTCCGTTCACCTCCTGGCGGAAAGATATCGGCGGCCCGTGGGACATCTCTCTGAGTGTCTTCGTCACGGGTGTATTCCTCGATAATATCCGCAAGGCAGTCCAGGCAGATGGCTACCACGCGGGCTACAAGCAACGGGAGCGAGAACTCGGTGACAGCATTCTCATCCACCACAGCTACGGGCTGGAAGACGGCTACTACCTTCGCCGTGATAACCTCCTCAACATGGAGGACGACGACGACGTCGAGTTCTATCTCCGTGACGAACAGGAGATTGTCGACGACCTCATCTCAGAGCACATCACGAAGGTCGAAACCAACTAACTGACACAGGATTTTCAAGGAAACAATACAAATGAACAACATTATCGAATATCTCCAGGAGAGTCGGGAAAAGCTCACTCTCGTCGGTTACTTCGTGGCGATTCTCATCCTCGCCACCCCAGTCTCGACGATGCTTGCGACCGGCTGGAACCGCTCGGGGATAACACGCCAGGTGATTCGCCTCCGGTTGCTCGCAGGCCTCGATATGCAGTTCGTCAGCATCTCCGTGTTCGGACTGCTGGTCGGATTGCTGATACTGATGCTCATCGACCCGAAAAAGCGCTGGCAGGGATTTCTGCTGTCAATCGGTGTGATTCTCGGGCTCGTCGCGCTTGGCGCACAGGGGAAGTTCCTCCCGAACGTCGACCTCATCGGCCGCATCCACCTCGTGGTTGGTGGCATCGGCCTCGGACTGGTCGTCGGCGGTGGCTCACAACTGCTCAATCTGGCGAATCTCCGCAGCCAGGAGTTCCGTCGGGCCTCGAAAGCACTCTATTTGATATTCGTCTCTTTTGTCGTCATCGAGCTGTTCGACTATCACGTCAGTTATCCTGAATTTTTCACTATCACTGCAGACGGGCTCAACTTGAACTCTCTGGAGTCTCCGAGTATCGAACTCGTCACGAACAATCTTCTCGAGAATGTTGTGGTTTCGGGACTGTTCATTGTCACGCTTCGGCAGTTCGTCCAGTACGATGCCGAAAAGCGGTTTTTCATCCTGGGGCCGCGTGCATCGGGCAAGAGCCTCTTTCTCATCGGTGCGTACCTGGAGGCACTCGAGCGCTCGGACGCTGCTGGCGGAACGCCGCTGAAACCGAGCCAAGACCTCATGTCGATGATTGAGGCCCTCGACCGACAGCAATCAGAGTGGATTGTCGAGGCGACGGGGCGAGGGGAACTCAAACATCTCTCTTTCCAGTACGTCCACGGGTCGGTCTTCCCGACAAACATTCAGTTGTCGGCGATGGACTATGCCGGTGAGTATCTGGCTCGACTTCCCGACGCCATCACGGGTGCTATCGGCGAAGACGAGATGGACAACACCCTCCGGCGACTCTCAGAGGGTGTCGAAAACGCGAGTACGCTGATTCTCTGTGTCGACACCGAGCGGTTCGTCAACAACGAACCACTGGATATCTCGGAGTACTTCAGCATCCTCCAGGCGACGGACAACGAGGGACTGTTGCTTGTCGCTACCAAGACGGACGTTCTCGCGGACGAATTCGAGGAACAGCGGGGCCTGGAACCGCACCTGTACTTCGACGAGTTCAAAGAGTTCGTCAACAACCGGCTCCGGCAGAGCGAAAACGTCGACAGTCTGGTGACGGAAACCGCCGGCGCGGAAATCCATCCCGTCTACTACCAGACGAAAGTCAACGAGAACGGGAATCGTGTTCCCATGCGTGACGACACGGGGTCGGTGATGACCGTCGGATTCGACGAACTGCTCGAACGAATTGGGAGGGTCTAATCATGCCAAACCTCGAGATATACGGCTCACAGGGTGAACCGCTCGCCGACGACAAGCATCAGGTGAACGAACGCATCCAGGACTACTTCTATGCCGGTGTCAGACTCGTCATCGACACGTCTGGTAACCGCCTCGAACTGGTGAGTTTCTTCAGAGCGCGAGACTCCCAGTCGGGACGGGCCAACCAGTACTATGCGCTGTACACCTCTGACCAAATTCGCGACCTCGATAAGTTCGAGGCACTCGTCAGACAGCGCGTCGAAGACGAGCACGGGCTGATTCTCGACACCTCCACGGAAGATACGACTATCTTCGAGATGCTACTCGACGGCACCAGACCCTCTGTCGCGCTTGACCACGGCAAACTCAGAGACCTCAAAGACGTACTCGAACGAGGGGACAAGGTAAAACTCGGTGTCGGCTCCTACCGTGATGCCTTCGGGCTGGTGCGGGAGTTCGCTGACAGCGTTGGCGGGACGAGCTGTGCGATTGCCGAAAATGCCAACAGTTCGTGTCTCGACCGGTACGAACTCGTTATCGAGCAGGGTGACTACCTCGGCACTGAAATATTCGACGAGACGCAGGACGCAATCGAAGACCTCAAAGAACAACGCCGCCGCGAGCTGGGCGGCCCCTATGGCTCGACAGACGACGACTCGCTTCTAGACCGCGTGGGCACGACATACCTCGCGGCTGGCGGTTTCGTCGGGTTGATTCTGCTGCTCACGATTGGCTCGTATGGGGCCTGTTTCATGGGTGTCTCAGTCCCTGTCGTGGGTGATTCGCTACCAGGAACTGACTGTGGTGG
>CAZFOF010000157.1:0-3786 GCA_964520265.1 uncultured Halobacteriales archaeon
AGGAAGCCCTCGACGACGGTGCCACCCCCGAAGAGGCCTTCCGTGCGGCAATCGACCGCCTCGAAGGAAGCTATGCCATCGCCGCCGTCGTCGCCGGTGAGGGAACGGTGTTCGCGGCGCGACACGACTCGCCGCTGGTGTTGGGTCTGGGTGAGGATGCCATCTATCTGGCCAGTGACGTGCCTGCCTTCCGGGCGTTCACCGACCGCGTCGTCTACCTTGCCGATGGCGAATTCGCCCGTCTGGACGGAGAGTGGACGGTCACCGACGCCGAAGGAACTGCAGTCGAAAAGACCGTCGAGACCGTCGAGTGGGACGCCGAGGAGACGGGCAAAAGTGGCTACGACCACTTCATGCTCAAGGAGATACACGAGCAACCGCGGGCGCTGCGGCAGTGTCTGCGCGGCCGCGTCGACGAACTCGCCGGCAGTGTCGACATCGGCGACCTCGGTGATCTCTCGCCGACGGGCGTCCAGTTCGTCGCCTGTGGCACCTCCTATCACGCTGCGGTGTACGGTGCCCAGTTGTTCCGGCAGGCGGGCGTCCCCGCACAGGCCTTCCTTGCGAGTGAGTACGCCACCTCGACACCACCCATCGGCGACGCACTCGTCATCGGCGTCACCCAAAGCGGTGAGACGGCCGATACGCTCTCGGCGCTACGCGAAGCGAGTCGTCGCGGTGCACGCACGCTTGCCGTGACCAACACCGTTGGGTCGACCGTCGCTCGCGAGTGCGACCACGTGTTCTACATCCGCGCTGGCCCCGAAATCGGCGTGGCAGCGACCAAGACGTTTGCCTCACAGCAGGCGGCGTTGAACCTGCTCGTGTTGGCGACCGCTGGTGGCAACACCCGCGAGATTGTGCCAGCGCTGCGTGATTTGCCTGGTGACCTCCAGGCGTTGCTCGATGACTCCCGCGCGGCCGACGTTGCCGAGCTCTACGAGGAGGCCCCCTCGTATTTCTTCATCGGCCGTGGCTATCACTATCCCGTCGCCCTGGAGGGGGCGCTGAAGATGAAAGAGATCACCTACAAACACGCCGAGGGCTTTGCCGCCGGCGAACTGAAACACGGGCCGCTGGCGCTTGTCACCGAGCACACGCCGGTGTTTGCGATTGTGACTGGCGACGGCGAGTTGGCACAGAAGACCATTGGCAACGTCAAAGAGGTCGAAGCACGCGATGCACCCGTTGTGGCCGTGACTGACGGCCAGAGCGAGGTCGAACGCTACGCCGACCACGTGTTGCACGTCCCCGAGACCCACCCCCAGGCTGCGGCGGTGCTGGCGAATGTCCAGTTACAACTCGTCTCCTATCACGTCGCAAACCGGCTGGGCCGCTCGATCGACAAGCCACGGAATCTGGCCAAGAGTGTGACCGTCGAGTAAGCGAGGTGTCAGCCCGAGAGGACTCTGAGCACTCTCGCTTTCCGCATGGAGTTGGAATCGTTATTCCCAATACCGAACTAGATTCGAAATACACCGAGTGTTCTCACACGCTATTTGGATTTCGGCACCCAAAATTACTATTGTGGGGGCGATAGAGTTCTCTTGTAGTATGTGGAGCGACCAATTGGGAGCGCAGGCACCGGGCAAACTCGTCCCGTACGGACGGAAACCGTATTATAAGCCAAACCCGCTGCCACCGTCCACCGAGTTGCATCTCGGAGGCGACTTCTACGAACGTCTCGCTGAGGCTATGTTTTGGCTCGGGAAACTCAGCGGCATCAGCCTCGAAGTTGACTTTCCAGCGGTTCTGTACACATCGCTCCTACGAAAGGAGGCAATGGAATCTGCCGAAATTGAGGGGGCTGATGTCGACTTTAACGCTCTGTACAGTTTCGAGACGCAGACAGTCGGCGACGACACCGAGTTGCCACGGACGACCGCAGAGACGAAAGACGTACAGGAGGTTTTTAATTACGAACAGGCAGTTCAGGAGGGAATCGAGCATCTCGATTCGGGTGGCGAGCTAACACTACATCTGTTGCACTCGCTCCACGAACGACTCTTGACGGAGATTCCAGATGACCGCGTTGACACTGACACTCTTGGCGCGTTCAAGACGACGCCGAATCGAATGGGAGAGTTCCTGCCGCCAGTTCCCGGCGCTGTCGAGGGTTTGATGGATGCGCTGATGACATATTATCGCACTGGCGGCAAATACCACCCACTTGTCGACATTGCACTGTTTCACTATCAGTTTGAGACTATTCACCCCTACGGAGATGGGAATGGTCGTCTCGGACGGTTGCTCATTACCTTGCAGTTGTACGACGCAGGCTATCTTGAACGGCCGAATCTCTACCTCAGCGAGTACTTCAACAGAAACAAACAGAGCTACGTCGACCGCATGAACCAACTCCGGGCGGAGGGAACCTGGGAACAGTGGCTCTCGTTTTTCATCGACGGCCTCAGATACCAGGCACAGGAGTCAGTTGAACGGACGCTCGCTCTCGAAGAACTGCGACAGCAGTACGACGACATCTACGGCGGTGCCTCCTACACGGCGAATCAACTCGCCTGTAATCTCTTCGAGCAGCCCTATGTGACTGCTCGAACCGTCGCTGACAGATTCGACGTGCAGCGGTCGACGGCCTATCGGGCAATTGAATCGCTCCAGGATGACGGCGTTTTAAGCGAGGTGACGGGCAACGAGCGTAACCGCGAGTACCGTGCGACGGAGATATTCGAGATTCTCGAACGGCCGCCACAAACGTACTGACTGTGGTCGGGTGTCGGTTTCCCCATTTCCCAATCTCCAAATAGATCCACAGATTGTGCTCCTTCTCGTCTGTTTGAAAGTGGAGACGACATCAATTGTTTTGGGAGCGAAGGAGGTAGAATCGACCATGCACAACCGGTGGTCGGAATTCCACACAGCAATCGAATCGGGAGAGTCAGACCGGGTCAACGACGTCGTCGACGAAATCAAAGACATGGGGCTCGAAGAGCGTATCGAACTCTTCGATGTCTGTTTTGACGAGTTGACCGATATGTATGCAGTCGCCGACGACGGATACGTTCGACAGTCCATTGTCCGCGTCGCGGAACAGCTCACGCCCGGACTCCCGACTGTGGTCGCCCTCGACAACGAGGATCGATCGATCGGTGTTAGTGAAGCAGATATCCGAGACCAGACGGATGCCATCTGTGGCTTTTTCATAGAGGCCATTACGGACGACGACGGCCGTGTCAGGCAATCGGCCAAGCGCGGGCTCAAAGATGTGTTTCGAACATATGATGCACTCGACGACGAGGAGACGATCGAAGCACTCGCGCGCAAATTGGACGAGATGGCAGCACAGGCTTCGGGAAAGCAGGAGAATCATCTTCGCGAGGCGAGAGACGACGCAGCATTCTTCCTGCAATCGAGTATTGCCCGTCTCATTGAGGGGTTTCAAGACGAATTCGGCGACTCGTTGGGTTCTGACCTGTAACTGTCCCATACTCGTCCCACTCGACACTGAAGCGGACGAGTCTCGCTCGAAGCTGGCCGTCCGTCGAGTCAAGGTCGTAGGCCTCGAAGACGTGGTGGACATCCAGCACTAACACTTCTCCGTGCTCGTCGTGTTGGTAAACTGTATTGCTGGTGAGTGTCACCGGTCTGGGCGTCGCGTTCCCTGGCTAGTCCTCGGGTCGCTCAATGCCGTCTTCGAGATCTGTGAGATCCCGTTCGAGGCGTTCGATGTGCGTCTCGAGATCCTCGATACTCATGAGAGCCAGCCGAAGGTATTCCTCCTCACGCTCGGGCATGAGCGGAAGGGTGCGTTTCGTCGGCGTTGGGTCG
>CAZFOF010000157.1:3796-5640 GCA_964520265.1 uncultured Halobacteriales archaeon
GGTGCGTTTGCGGACGAGTTCTTCGCGGGCTGCACGCAGTTCTCGGCGGAGGAGTTCAGCATCGTTCATGGGTAAGCACGCACTCGAGAGTGCAGCTCGCTACGGCCCAGCGAGGGCGGTCGCGCGAACCGCATCACCGAGTGCGTGGTTTACTGACCAGCGCTCGTCGGCACATACCCTGGAATTTTGAGAGGTATGATAAGTGCTTTCTGTCGGACTGCTGCTCCTGCCGACGGTATTACCTTCACCGCTGGTTTCGGGGGAACCTCAATAAATGAACACTTGGTGAAGACGATGCATCTTCTCGTGTGGGCTGAGGACGGGCAAATACAGTTCTGGAGCCCGGGGTTACGCTGCTCACCCCCAATCGTGAGTATCGATGCCCTCGTAGTGCTTCAGTCGGCTGTCGATCTCCCAAGATTCCCAATGACATTCGTGATAGAGGACATCGGCGAGTTTGTCGAAGTTGCTCTTGTCAAGTTCAATACCACGGTTTCCACGGTAGGTGATGTAGGGCTCGCTTCGGAGGTCGGCGTAGACTTCACGGGCAGTTGAATAGTCGTCGTCGATTGCTGAGAGATTTAGGAGAGCATCCTCCGCGATTGGTGTGCCCCACTTGTGCTTCGCTACCATCGTCGCCAAGAGGGCACATTTCACTGACGGCTTCTCCATGACCGAAGGATGTCGTCACCCGAATATAAATGCTGTTAATAGCTATTACCAGTTGTGAAAACTCTTATACACACAGGGTCGTTGTGTCTCTGTATGAGCAGTATGAACTCCGAGGCCGACCGTGGGAAGAAGGAACTCCGGAAGGAGCACCCCAGCGGGTGGCTTTATCTCACGCAGCACGACGCTATCCCAATCTTGGTCGACGCGTTACTCGATCTGCCGCCGAACCGCGAGTTCAACAAAACTGAGTTTGCAGACCACGCCGGCGTCACGCGCCAAACCGTTGGCAACTATACCGATCTCCTTCTTGAGGTCGAACTCATCGAAGAAGTACCAAACACATCCCCACGTCGGTACCGGGTCGCAGACAGTAACGTTGTCCGAGAGCTCTTCGAGCTGAACAGTGCTCTCAACAACGTCGATGACGCGTCGTTACCAAAGTGAATTACAAGTTCCTCGGTTCGACAACCACCACGGTTCACACGAACTCCATCTCGGTTCGGACACCTACGAGATCGAGTTCCCGGGGTTAGCACCGCTCTACGAGGCCTGGCGTGCCGCACTCCCCGCTGAGAAACGCGCTGACTGGTGACCCGTAAATTCGCTTGCCATCCAGGAGACAGACACTATGACCCGAACACTACACGTCTATATTGGCGCTGGTTCAGACCGGAGCGACCTACATGACTCCCTTGCCGCACTCGACGCTGGCGAGGCGGTCGAGTCAGAACCGTCTCGACTCGTCGTCGAGAGCCTGGAGACGTTCGGACGGCTCTTCCGGGCGACGAACCTGGAACTCATCGAAGCGATTGCGGAACACGAGCCAGAGAGTATCCGCGAACTAGCCCGCCTCGTCGACCGCCATCCGCCGGAAGTGACCGAGAACGTGACCGAGCTGGCTGACTACGGCCTGGTTACCCTCGAGGAGAACGGACGCGCGAAGCAACCACAGCTCTGGTACGACGAAATCGAAATCTCAGGGGATATCCCTCTCCGGACAGATGACCGAGCTGGCTGACTACGGCCTGGTTACCCTCGAGGAGAACGGACGCGCGAAGCAACCACAGCTCTGGTACGACGAAATCGAAATCTCAGGGGATATCCCTCTCCGGACAGATGACCGAGCTGGCTGACTACGGCCTGGTTACCCTCGAGGAGAACGGACGCGCGAA
>CAZFOF010000158.1:0-5632 GCA_964520265.1 uncultured Halobacteriales archaeon
GTCTGTCGGCACGTTCTCGCTACCCGACCAGCACTCTCCCATGTTCGGACAGTTTGCCTCCTCGCAGACGGTGTTGAGGTCGCGCTCGCGTAGTGACTCCTTAATCTGTGTAAAGCGCTCTCCCGACGGCGGCCGCATCTTCAGCCACTCGGGTTTCCGCGACCGGCTCATTGTCCCACCCTTGGACTGTGTCGACTAAAGCCTGCGGTCGTCGCGCCGCGAGAGAAATCCCTCTCCGATTATTGGAGTTTTGAAACTATCAGAAGATACTTATTCGGGGATGGAATGATTCCCGGCTGGATGGAAACCACGCTCGCCCTGTCGTGGTTCGGTGTCCTCCTCGCCCTGTCTGGTCTCGCTGTCCCGGTCGCGGGATGGCTCTTTTCGGACTGGCCAGACCGGGGCGTCTCGCTGGCACCAGCCATTGCCCTCGGTATCGTGACGATAATCGCCTACTGGGTCGGCCAGGTCGCCTTCGGCCCGCACGCACTCGCTATCGGGGTTGTCGTCCTTACCGGCGTGGCAGTCGTCGCCGGTCGGCGTGGCCCGGGATTTGCGCTGTGGCCGACGCTCGCTCCGCTTGCCATATTCACCGCCACGTTCGCAGTCATGGTCGTACTCCGGGCGCTCGACCCTGCTATCGGGCCCTTCGGCGGCGAGCAGTTTCTCGATTTCGGCCTGATTCACGCCGTCCGGCGCACGGACGTACTGCCACCGAGAGACATCTGGTTCGCCGGCGAGCGGATGCGGTACTACTTCGGTGGGCCGTTGCTGACCGGGCTATTGACGTGGTTGATGGACACTCCGCCGCGGTACGCGTACAACCTGATGCATCCGACGCTGTTTGCGACGCTTGCGACGGCGGCCTACGGTCTGACTGGCGCTATCGCCGCCGACCGCGACCTGCCGGCACGGGTGGCAGGTGTTCTCGGTGCCTTCATCGTCGCCTTCGGCGGCCCACTGCTGACGGCCGCTCGCGGTGTCGCGAGCTATCTTCCCCGGGATCTGGTCGCAGAGTACGGTCGCGTCCTCTTCGTCGCCATCCGCTCGGGACTGTCCTACTCCGAGAAAGTCGACGCTGCCACCTTCCTCGAGGGCGGTGAGTTCGCCTACTGGTTCGGTCGGTATGCGGTGCCGGACGCACCCAACGTCTTCCCGTTCTGGACGTACATCAACGGCGACCTCCGACCGCATATGTACACTGGCCCGTTTCTCCTGCTCGCCGCCGGTCTCGCCTTTGCCTACTACCGGACACCGGCCGACCGGACGCGCCGCAGACAGGCACTTCTCTTTGGTGCGTTCCCGCCCGTCGGTGGCCTTCTGGCGGTAACGAACACCTTCGATTTGCCCGCTGTCGTCGGTCTCGTCTGGCTGGCAGTGGCATTCGCCGACGCTGACCCCCTCGGTGTCCTTCCGACACGGGTCGCCGACCGCCTCGACCACGTGGCAGCCTGGGGTGCCGACCGCCTTCCCGTGACCGGCGTCCGGACAGACGGGGGACACGCGACCGGAAATCCCGGATGGCTCGCTCGCGAGGCGTGGCGAGCGTTCCTTGCCGCACTCGTCGCGGGCGTGGTGGCCGTCATCGCTGTGGCCTGGGCCAGTCCGTTCCTGCTCGGTCACACCGCCCAGAACGAGGGGGTCGAACTCTTCGGGCCGACCAGTAATCTGGGCGGACTGGTGCTGGCCTGGGGTGGGTTCCTCGCTGCGTTTGCACTCGGCTACGCACCCGCCGTCGTCGGGGGCTGGCACCGTCGCCACCGGCTTGCGCTCGTGGCGGCGCTGGTCGCTGTGGTCGCACTCGCAACGGCCATCGGCACTCCCGCGCTGGGACTGTTCGTCCCGGTGGTCGTCGGGGGCTGGTGGCTCCACCAGACCGGGCGCGTTCCCGGATTCGACGTGGTGCTGGTCGTCGCCGGTGCTGGATTGCTCCTGTTTCCGGAGGTGGCCTACCTCGCCGTCTGGCCGTACGACCCCAACGCACCCCGCTGGAACACCATCTACAAGATTGCGATGCAGACCTGGGTGCTGTGGGGTGTTCCGGCCGGCGTTGCACTCGCAGCAGTGCTCTCGCGTGGACGCACCGCCGTTGCGGGGCTGACCGCACGGACGAGTGCGGCCGTCGAACTCGCCAGACCGTACCGACACGCACTGGCGGCGGTGCTTGCGGTCGTGGTGCTCGTCTCGGTCGCGGTGTTCCCCGGGTTCGCTATCGCGAACCGAACCGATCCCCTGGATTCAAGCGGCGGTGCCGACCTGTCGCTGAACGGCACTGCCCATGTGTGGGAGACTCGCGCCAACCAGATGCAGGCCGTCGAGTGGCTCCGCACCGAGACCAGCGGCCAGCCGACGATGGTCTCGCAGCCGACCGACGACGCCGTCTACACCTGGCAGGAGGGGGCGAACCTCCCGTCGACGTTCTCCGGTGTGCCGACGCTGGCTGGCTGGCGCCACGCCGCCGGTTATCACGGTCTCGGCGCGTACCAGACACGGGTCAATCACGTCCAGCGGATATACGAACAGGAGTGGCAGGTCGCACGCTACTCGGTGGACTACTTCGATGTCGAGTACATCTACGTCGGCCCCACAGAGCGAGCAGCGTACGGCCCACGTGACTTCGCCACGCAGTCACCGGCTATCACTGTCGCGTACGACAATCCGACGGTCACCATCTACCGCGTCAACCAGACGGCCCTCGAAGCAGCCATCGAAAACTGATACGCGGACAGAAACGACTATGGTCGCGCCACACTGTCCACCGATGTGACGGGCCACGCCGACGCACAGACGGAAATCCCTATCTCAGAGGTGCTACCGGAGTTTACGGGCGCGTTTCCCTTCGAGCGCTTCAACGCCATGCAATCGGAGGCGCTTCCGGCACTGCTCGACTCCGAGGAAAACGTCGTGGTTAGCGCCCCGACTGCAAGCGGCAAGACCGCCATCGCGGAGGTGGCTATCTGTCGCACGCTCGATGCCGACGGCACGGCCCTCTTTCTCGCGCCGCTGCGCGCACTCACAAACGAGAAAGAACGCGAGTGGGAACGCTTCGAGGAACTGGGCTACTCGGTGTACGTCGTCACCGGCGAGCGCGACCTGAACCCCCGCCGGGCCGACCGGGCAGACATCCTCGTGATGACGCCCGAAAAGGCAGACTCAGCGACCCGCAAACACGATACGCGCCGGTATTCCTTCATCGAGGACATCGACTGCTGTGTCATCGACGAGGTACACCTGCTGGATTCCGAACGCCGGGGGAGCGTTCTGGAGGTGACTATCTCCCGGCTTCGGCGACTCTGTGGCCCGCGAGTGGTCGCGCTGTCGGCGACGATGCCAAACGTCGAGGAAGTGGCCGCCTGGCTCGACGCACCCGACGAGACCACCTTCGCCTTCGACGAGTCGTACCGACCGGTGCCACTGGCGGCTGAGGTGGCGACGTACAGTCACGGCGAGAACGCCTTTGCCGACAAGTACCGCCGTCTCTACCGCACGCTGGATTTGACCGAGCCTCATATCCGAGACGACGGACAGGCACTCGTCTTCGTCGCATCCCGACAGGATACCGTCCAGGCCGCCAAAAAGACACGCGACGAACTCGTCGAGCGCGATATCCCTATCGGCGCACGCGGTGATTACGACTTCCACAACGACGCCGCCGACCTCCAGAACGACACGCTTCGCCAGTCCGTCCTCGACGGTGTCGGCTTTCATCACGCTGGCCTCGCCCGCGAGGACAAAAATCGCGTCGAGGAGTGGTTCCGCGAGGGGAAACTCCAGTTGCTCTTTTCGACGTCGACGCTGGCGTGGGGGGTAAACCTCCCTGCTCGGTGTGTCGTCATCCGCGACACCAAACACCACGACCCGCTGGAGGGAGAAATCGACATGAGTCCGCTGGATGTCCTCCAGATGCTCGGACGCGCGGGCCGGCCGGGCTACGACGACCAGGGCTACGCCTGGGTCATCTGTGACCGTTCGGACACCGACCGCTACCGCGAGTTACTCGAAGACGGCAAGACCATCGAATCCCGCCTGGCAGCGACACCCGAGGAAGCAAGCGACCCCGTCGCGACCGACCTCGCTGTCCACCTTAACGCCGAAATTGCACTGGGTACCGTCGGCGACGTCGAAGACGCCATGGACTGGCTCGAGACGACATTCTACTACGTGCGCGCCCAGCGCGGGTCGGACTACGTCGCCGGTGACGCCCTCCGGGAACGCGTCAGCGAGACACTCCGGTGGCTGGTCGACCGGGAGTTCGTCGAGATGGACGGTCTCGCTGTCGACCCGACGCCGCTTGGCCGCCTCGCCTCCTCGTTCTATCTACGACTGGAAACCGCTCGCCGCTTTGCCGACCTGGCAGCCAACGACCGTGTCTCGGAGCTGGACGTGTTGCGAACTGTCGCCACCACGACCGAGTTCCAGAGCGTCAGCGCCCGTACCGACGAGGAAGATGCCGTTGACGCCGTCCTCGGTGCGACCGGCGAGGGGATGGACGCAGGCCCGCGGAAGGTACTCGCCATCCTCCGGGCCGGGATGAACGGAACGACACCGGCCGCGCTCCAGAGCGACGCCTGGATTATCCGGCAGAACGCGCTTCGCTTGCTGGCCGCGTTGCGTGCTGTCGTCGACCGCTTTGGCACGGCCGAACAGGCGAATCTCGTCTGTCGTATCGAGGCACGCGTCGAAAACGGCATCAGCGAGGATGCGGTCGGTCTGACGGCAGTCGACGGCGTCGGAGCGACGCGGGCGGGCAAACTCGCTTCTGCCGGGTTCCAGACGCCCGCCGACCTCGCCGATGCCGGTGCCGACCGACTCGCCAGCGCGGGAATTGGAGCGAGCGTCGCCGAGCGCATCGTCGACTCGGCTCGTGAACTCCCTGCCATCGCCGTCGACTGGGGGGAGTTCCCCGAGACGATTCCCCGCGGTGAGCGAACACTCCAGGAGGTGACCGTCGCTTCGACCGCCGGTAGCGCCCGCGCGGGCCTGCGAGTGCTGGTCAACGGACGGGAGATGACACGGAAGGATAGCTATCTCGGTGAGACGACGCTGCCGGTTGCTATCTTCGGCGGTGACCAATCGACACTTCAATTTGTCGTTGAGGTGACCTTCTCGGAGCTGCCGATTCCGCCGCTCACTCGGACGCGGGAGGTACAGGTCGAGGACTGACGCAACGCAAACGAGCAACTCAGAATACATTCTAAAATTTCTCGCGCAATCTGAGACGGTTTTGAAACGTCGAACGGGTACGATGAAGACACTCTTCACCCTAGCAATTCAGTGAAAACGAGTCGGAATCACTCTAGGTGTCTGGCCATTATATGGGGTTGCCTGTACATAGATATAGTTGAGGAACCCCACCATGTCGAGCGCGTCCCCCTTCACGTCCGAGGTTGCCGCGCCACTCCGGCGTGTTGCATCACCGTTCCAGAGCGTTTGCATTCCGGCGGTTCGATTCGCCGGGTTCTGGATGGCAATTCTGTTGCCATTCGTCCTGATGACGATACTCGTCACAGGTCTCGCCACTCAGTCTCCGTCGCTGGTCGGCGCCCTGCTGGCGTGCAACGTCATCGGGCTGGTCCTTGGACGCAATCACTCCCCATAGCGCGCTTCGTGGGATTCCTCACAGCCAGCCTCA
>CAZFOF010000159.1:0-5554 GCA_964520265.1 uncultured Halobacteriales archaeon
CGGGCGATCGGGAGGATGCCGACGACGCCGTCGACGACTGGTTCGGTATCGGGCGTGACCGTCGGACACTCGCCGTTGCGGACGTGCTCGGGCACCTCGTCCCAGTGGAGCACGTCGGCGTCGACGTCGGCATCGCGGAACTCCTCGCCCTGAGCCAGCGCCATACAGCCCGTGATGACGAGGTCTGCCGGTGTCTCCTCGTCGAGTTCACGGGCGCGGGCGAGCATGTTCCGCTCGGTCTTCTCGACGACGGTGCAGGTGTTGAGGATGGCGACGTCTGCCGATTCGGGACTCTCGGCAGGGTAGTGGCCGCCGTCGCGGAGTGCCCGCTCGATTTCGCGGCTCTCGCCCCGGTTGGACGTACAGCCGTAGGTCTCGATGTGGTAGCGGGCCATTACACCCCACTACGGGTGCGCGGCAAAAAGCACGGCGTTCGATGTCTGGTCTGCGACCGGTTTCGTTATGTTGTCGTAGTTGATATAGCTGGCATAAGTGCCCGCTTCGACTGACTCCGTGACTGCGTTCGTCCCGTCACGCGTCGAGTTCGCAGTGTTCGTCTCCGGCGTCGTCAGCATGGGTCTCGAAATTGTCGCCGGGCGACAACTCGCCCCGGCGTTCGGCAGCAGCATCTTCACCTGGGGGAGTATCATCGGTGTCTTCCTCACCGCACTCGCAGTTGGCTACTGGATTGCCGGCCGCCGTGCCGCCCGACACGCTTCCAGGAATGCGCTCGCCGCTGTGTTCGTCGCCACGGCGATGTACGTCGCGCTGTTGCTCGTCTTCGGCGACCCGTTGCTCCGGGTGTCAGAGACGCTCCCGCTTCCGGCGCGGTTCGCTCCCATCCTTCCTATCACGATTCTCTTCGGGCCGCCGACGGTGTTGCTCGGATTCATCAGCCCGTACGGTGCCGAACTGGTCGACTCGACGAGCGTCGGCGACGCCTCCGGCCGCGTCTACGCACTCGGCACCGCAGGGAGCATCCTCGGTGCCTTCGCGACGACGTTCTTTTTCGTGCCGACCTTCGGTGTCCTCGGCATCGAGTTCGCGTACGGACTGCTCTTGCTCGGGACGGCCGCTATCATCGCTCCCAGACGCGCCCGTGCGACCTGGACGGCACTTGCCATCGTCGCCATCGGACTGTTCGGTGCCTACGCCATCGCCGGTACCGGAGTCGTCATCAACGGCGACGTGGTCTACGAGACACAGACCACGGAACAACAACTTCAGGTCGTCGACGACGACGGCATCCGCACGCTGTATCTCGACGGTGTCCCCCACAGTGCCATGTACAAAAACGACCCCGACCGCTACGTCTTCGAATACACCCGCTACTTCCACCTCCCGATGCTTGCCAGAGACGATGTCGACCGGGTACTGTTCGTCGGTGGCGGTGGCTTCTCCGGTCCCAAGCGGTTCGTCCGCGAGTACAACGCCACCGTCGACGTGGTCGAACTCGACCCGGAGGTCATCCGCACCGCCAAGCGATACTTCAACGTCACCGAATCCGGGCAGTTACGCATCCACAACATGGACGGACGCGAGTATCTCGAATCGACCAACAGAACCTACGACGTGATTATTCTCGACGCCTACCGCGCCGACCGCGCGCCGATTCACCTCACTACCGTCGAGTTCATGCAACTGGTCTCCGACCGGATGGACGACGACGGTGTCGTCCTCGGCAACGTCATCTCCGCGCGAACCGGCCCACGCTCGGCGTTTTACCGCGCTCAGTACAAGACGATGAACCGCGTGTTCCCGCAGGTCTACAGTTTCCCCACGAGTTCTTCGGGGAGCCTCCAGAACATCGAACTGCTCGCGACGAACTCCCCCGAGCGGATAAGTGAAGCCGAGTTCGCCCGGCGAAACCGGACGCAAGATATCGGCATCGACCTCCGTTCAGAAATTAACTTCTACCGCGACGATGTCGATGTCGGCGACGCGCCGCTTCTGACAGATAATTTCGCCCCCGTCGATAGTCTGCTCGCCCGGCAGGTCGACACCGAGTACGTCATCGAGCGCACCGGCGAAAACCGCTCTACGGCGACTCCCTGACGCTCAGTCTTCGGTTTCGCTCTCGCGATACTCGGACACGATTGTCTCGCCACTGGAGGTGCCGATACGCGTTGCACCGGCTTCGAACATCGCCGCTGCGTTCTCCCACGACCCGATGCCACCGCTGGCTTTCACCGGCAGGTACTCGCGCATCACGGTCACGTCCTCGACAGTCGCACCACCCGCCGAGAAGCCCGTCGCTGTCTTGAGAAAGTCCGCACCCGCTGTCTCGGCCGCTTCACAGGCCTCGCGGAGTTGTGATTCGTCGAGCAGTGGGGCCTCGACGATGACTTTCACCGGCACGGGGACTGCGGCGACAACCTCGCCGAGTTCATCGACGAGTGCCTCCGTGCCGCTGTCTTTGAGCACACCGAGATTGGCGACGACGTCCAGTTCGTCCGCGCCGTCGTCCCAGGCCGCTCGTGCTTCGTGACACTTCGTCGCGGTCGTGTGCTGGCCGTGTGGGAAGCCGACGACCGTCGCGATGTCGACACCGGGGGCGTAGTCGGCGGCGTCGGCGACACACCACGGCGGGATGCAGGCGCGCATCCCCTCGCGAATCGCCGCGTCGAGAACGTCTGTCACGGCTGTCCAGGTCGTCTCCGGGCCGAGCACGGTGTGCTCGATACGGGCGGGAACGTCGTCCATATGTTCTCTCAGGAGGGCAACGCCCAAAATAGGCCGCGTCTATCGACCGGAACTGTTTTTGCGACGCCGTGTCCCTCCCCGAATATGCAATTCCCGGTACCGTTCGAGGGGTTCGAGGTGCTACCGCTGGGCTATGCGGTGGTACTGTTGGTCGGTACTGTGCTGCTCGCGGCGTTGCTGAATGCCATTCGCCCGCCTATCACCGAGCGGACGGTGCTGGCGCTCATCCCCTGGATTGTCTCTGGGGCGGCACTACACGTTTTCTACCTGCTCGGGGAGATATACAATCGGCAGGTCTATCCGGATTTCATCCGGCCGTTTTTCTCCGCGCCAGCAGTGTATCTGACGACGTTTCTCTTGATGGGTGGCATCTGGGTCGTCTTTGCGATTATCGGTCTCGGACAGCGGTCGAGTGCCGGCGACACTGACCTCGTCTCGCGGTATCTCGGATTGACGGGCAGCGGCGTCGCCATTGCACTCACCGGCCTGCTGGTCTGGCAGGGGTTCGACCCACTCGTCGGTGCTGATGTGACGATGACTGACCGGTTTTTCCCCGTCGTCGGTGTCATCGCGTCGATGGTGCTCACCTTTGTCATCTACATCATGCTCGGTGCGTGGCGAACCTACATCATCGCCGAGGCACGCTACGCTGGGGCACTCGTGCTCTTTGCGCACGTCCTCGACGGCGTCACGACGACAATCGGCGTCGACATTCTCGGCGTCGGTGAACGCTCGGCGCTTCCCGCCGCCATCATCGACTTTGCTGCCGACCTGCCGACGGCCGAGTTCATCGGCACTGGATGGCTGTTCCTTCTGGTCAAGATTTTCGTCGCCGTCGCTATCGTCACCGCGTTCTCGGACTACGTCCGTGAGGAACCGACACGGGGGTATCTCCTCTTTGGCTTTATCGCGGCCGTTGGACTCGGGCCTGCGATGAACAACGTCTTCCTGTTCTTGCTCGGTGCGTACTGACACCGATTTAACCCCTCCCGTCTGAAGGAGGCACATGGGAAAACAACCGCATCTGCTCGTCGATACCGGCGACCTGGCAGACATCGCGCTCGTTCCGGGTGACCCCGGCCGAGTCGACCGCATCGCGAATCACTGTGACGACGTCACGACCGTCGCAGAAAACAGGGAGTACACACTCGTCAACGCCACCTACGAGGGGCGCGACCTGACCATCTGCTCGACCGGCATCGGCTCGCCGTCGGCCGCTATCGCTGCCGAGGAACTCAGTGCCGTCGGTGTCGAGACGCTGATTCGCGTCGGCACCACCGGCGCACTCCAGTCCGGTATCGAAATCGGTGACATGGTCGTCGCCACGGGCGCGGCCAAAGACGAGGGGACGACCAAACGCTACGAGTCGCCGACCGTTCCCGCAGTCCCCGACTACGACGTGTTGTCCGCACTCGTCGACGCCGCCAGGCGAAACGACGAGGACATTCACGTCGGCCCCATTGCGACTGACGACGCCTTCTACGCCGAAACCGAGGAGTACGTCGCCGACTGGGAGGCTGCCGGGCTGCTCGCCGTCGAGATGGAAGCTGCCGCGCTTTTTACTGTTGCACGACGCCATGGTATGCGCGCTGGTGCCATCTGTACCGTCGACGGCAATCTCGTCGAGGGCACCCAGAAAGGCGAGACAGACGACGATGAACTCCCCGAGAAGGCAAAGAACAACGTCGAACGCGCCATTTCGCTCTCCCTCGACGCCGTCACGGAACTGTAGCCTGGACAGCAAGTCCGAGGAAGGGGTTTTTTACGCCGCACTCAGTACACCGGGCTATGCGAGAGCGATGGCACCTGTTCGTTCGCCGACTGCGCCGGTTCGAACGGCGTGAACTCCGTGATATGCGCCGCTGGCTGGAACAGACCAGCAACCTCGTCCATCTCTCGATACTGCTCGTCGTCCCTTTCGTCATCGGCGTTGTGACTGCTCTCACAAACGCCATCGGCGCACTTTCCTTTCTGCTGTATCCGCCGCTTGCATCGGGCGCGTACACGTTGTTTTCGAACCCGGAGGGAAAGTACGCATCGCCGATGCGCTTTGTCGGTGGACTCACCGCCGGTGCTGTCTGTGGGTTGTTGGCAGTCGAGTTCGCAGTGCAGGTGTTCTATCCCCAGACACCAGACCAGATACACGCCGCCGGAGCCGCATTGAGTGTCTTTCTGACCGGGGCAGTGACCTGGGCGCTCGATGTCGAGGAGCCCGCCGCGTTCTCGACGGCACTGCTGACGCTGTTCGTCTACTCGCAGATTGACAACCCCGAATTCTACGTGTTGAGTATCGCAGTCAGCAGCGGTATCGTTGCGACAGCCTTCGCTGGCTGGCGGCGGTTAGTCTACGAACAGCGCGCAGAGTACCTCTACGAATCGACAAGCGGTGACGACCACGTCCTCGTCCCGATGCGGGGTGACTCCCCCGACTCGACGGCGATGCTCGGTGCCTGTCTCGCCGCGGCCCACCGCGCCGGAAAGGTCGTCCTCCTCGATATCGTCGCCGACGAGCAGGTCGCACGCGCCGAGCGGACGCTCCTGCGCGAACACGGCAACGCTCGACTGGTCGGCACCGCCGCAAACGAGGGTGCCACGATAGACAGCATCGGCAGAGACCAACTCGACTCGCTGGGTGCCAGCGAAGCCGTCTCCGGTGCGGTCAGCACTATCGAATCCCAGGCCAGTACGATCGAGACACAACTCGGCGTCCCCTGTGAGGTCGTCGTCGCCGCCGACGGCGAACGAAGTCACGCGAAGACGGTCATCCAGACTGCACACAAAGCAAACTGCGACCTCATCGCGACCCCCTACGAGACCAGCCACGGTACCGTCACGCAGTTCATCCGTGAGT